>JBCCSR010000013.1:0-20092 GCA_039199865.1 Bacteroidota bacterium | reverse complement strand
TGAGCTGACCAATGGGAAGGTCAGGTTGAGCAACAATGGCTTGAAGCAATTGGGAATAATGCAACATCATCTGATCCATCGTTGACTGGAGGAAGAGATCAGCACAGTAATTCATCCCAATGATTAAGCCCTGAGGCATTTCACTAATGGTAATGCTAATGTCTCTTTGTGCCAAGTTGACGGAAGTCGTATTGGCCGGAGAAATCCTTAAATCACTCTCTGGCGTCTCGTCACCAGAAGGAGCATTCTGATAGGCAAACATGACTTGGAAAATTGGATTTCTGCTAGGATCTCTTTCGATATCAAGTGCCTCCACAATTTTTTCGAAAGGAGCCATTTGATTGGCAAAAGCGTTCAACGTTGTTTGCTTGATGGTCTCCAGGTATTGGTCAAATGGAAGCTCGGCTTCTACCTGAGATCGAATCACTAGGGTATTGACAAAGAATCCAATTAAGGACTCCACTTCTTTGGTCGTTCTTCCTGCCACTGGCGTACCGACACTAATGTCTCCCTGTCTTCCATAGCGATAAAGTAGGGCTTTGAAGGCGGCCAAGAGCAACATAAAAGGCGTCACCTCTTTTTGATTGGCCAAATCATTCAATCGGTCGGTTAGTTCTCGATTGATGAAAACGCCACTGTTGGCACCACGAAAAGATTGCATGGCTGGGCGTGGGAAGTCTAGTGGGATTGATAAAGGTGTATTGTGTTGGAGTTGTTCTTTCCAGTAATCAATTTGTTGCTTGAGCAAGGCACCACTATGGTATTTTCTTTGCCAGATGGCAAAGTCAGCATACTGAATGTCAAGCGGATCGAGCGTCAATTCTTCTCCTTTTTCGTAGGCATTATACAGGGCATTAAACTCGTCGAGGAAAATACCGGAAGACCAACCATCAGAGGCGATGTGATGCATGATCATGACCATGATGTGCTCGTCTTCTTTGACTTTGATGACTTCTACTCTTAAGGGATGATCTTGAGCAAGATCGAATGGACGGATAATGACTTCATCAACCAAAGCCGTTACTTGCTCTTTACTCAAACCTTCATGCGCGGAGTTGACTTGCATGGACCACTGGTTGATTGGAAGAATTTCCTGATAGGCTAGACCTTGTTCTTCTTTGATCACCGTCCGGAGCAACTCATGTCGATTGACGATGGTCTGGAAGGCTTTTTCAAAAGCAGTTTGATTGAATGTTCCCTGGATCTTGAAGAGATTCGGAATATGGTAATGGAGACTTCCTTCCACCTGATCGATGAACCAAAGTCTTTCTTGTGCATAAGAAAGTGGGATGCGTTCTGGACGATCTTGTACGACCAGCTTGGGCAACACAATTGCTTGCTCTTTTTCTTCAATTAACTGAGCCAACTGAGCGACAGTAGTCGCTTGAAACAAATCTTTGATGGCCAGTTCGACATTGAATTGATCGCGAACTTCGGAGATAACCCTTGTAGCGAGCAGCGAGTGTCCTCCCAATTCAAAAAAGTCATGATGGATACTAATGTCTTCTGTGAGCTCAAGCAATACCTTCCAGATTGCGGCGACTTTTGCTTCAATCTCATTGCGTGGTGCAACGTATTCCTTTTGGCTCATGTTGGCTACATCAGGAGCGGGCAAGGCTTTTTTATCGACTTTACCATTGGGCGTCAGCGGTAAGGCTTCCAATTCAACCATGATGGCGGGAACCATGTATTCGGGCAACTTGGTTTTGAGTGTCGATTTGAGGGTGTCGGGATTGAAATCACCTTGAGCAACAATGTAAGCGACCAATTGCTTGGTGCCACTCGGATCTTTTTGAGCACTGACATGGGCTTGCTGGACCGCTGGGTTTTGATTGAGGGCCGCCTCGATTTCTCCTAGCTCAATTCGATAGCCGCGCATTTTGATTTGACTATCTCTCCGACCGATAAACTCAATGTTTCCGTCGGGGAGGAAGCGCGCCAAATCTCCGGTCTTGTAAATTGAACCGCTGTGGGGGGCAAAAGGATTGTCAATAAACTTGTCGGCCGTCAGTTTGGGTCGATTCAAATAACCGCTGGCGACGCCATCTCCACCAATCCAAACTTCACCAACTACTCCGATACCTGCGTGATCGCCATTTTTATCAACGATATAAATTTGGGTATTCGATAAAGGTTTTCCGATGGGAACTGTATTGCCCTCACAGCTTTGAATGGGATGATAGCTGGCGTAAACTGTCGTCTCTGTTGGTCCGTAGACATGAATCACTTTCTCGGTACCGAGCACCTCCAATGCTTTGGCAACGTGCTGGGTTGATACCATTTCCCCACCAAAAAGTATTTTGCGTAGAGGTTGTAAACTACTGGCCTCAAAATCGACCAGGGCGTTAAACAATGCGGTGGTGATAAAGGCTACGGTTAGTTCTTGTTCTTTGATGTGCTTGGCCAATTGGATTGGATCGGATGCATCTTGACCAGGAATCAGATGGAGACTTGCGCCGCTGAGTAGGCTAGCGAAAATCTCGTAGACGGAGCCATCAAAAGCAAAGTTAGACCATTGTAAGACGCGATCATGGTCGAAAATAGCGATTTCATTGCTCTCTTTGGCTAGCTTGACTACATTTTGTTGTCTGACTACAATTCCCTTGGGCTTTCCAGTTGTACCAGAAGTGTACATTACATAAGCAGGATGTTGACTACCGCCTTCTCTTTCTGGTGCCTCATCCGGAAATTGTTCTTCAAATTCACTAAACTGAATATCGATGGCCAAGCCAGGGACATCCAAAGTGGTAACATCAAAAATATTTTCCGAAAGCAAAATCAATGCTTTCAAATCGGTGTCTTCCGCAACAAAAGCCTTGCGATCACTTGGATGACTCAAGTCAAGGGGGACGTAGGCCGCCTCCGTTTTGAGAATACCCAAAAGGGCAATGATCATCCATTCTGATCGAGGCATCATGATGCCGACAAAATCTCCTTTGCCAAGCTCAAATTCTTCTTTGAGTAGTTGAGCTAAGATATTGGCTTTTTTGTTCAATTCCTGATAGGTCCAGGATTGTCCTTTGCATACCAGTGCGGTATGCTCCGGGGTTTTGGCCACTTGCGCTTCAAAAAGGTCGATGATGCTTTGATCACCGGGATAAGGAAGTGCCGTATCATTGAAACCGAGAAGCAGTTGATTGCGCTCCTCCGGAGTCGTCATACTGAGATGGCCTATCTTTTGTTCGGGATCCTTAATAATAGCAGAGAGGAGCATTGAGAAATGCTCCATCATCTGCGTTATAGTGGAACCCTTATACAAGTCAATACAATAGTTCATGGCGACGATAAATCCATGAGGACTTTCTTCGACAAAAACACTTAAATCTCTTTGGGTAGTAATTTCTAAGTTATCGGAATCCATGCCTTCAAAGCGGATATTGCCGAGGCTTTTTTCTTTGGTATCGGGGGTGTTTTGGTAGGAAAGGGTAATGCTGAAAATAGGTGTACGGCTTAGGTCTCTTTCGACGCCAAGTCGTTCTACAATCTGCTCAAAAGGAACCAACTGATTGGCATAAGCATCTAGCAAAGTCCCTTTGACGGTAGACAATAAGTCCAGGAAGCTCATCTCCGGATCAATCTGCGAACGCAAGGTCAAAGTGTTGACAAAGAAACCAATCAATGATTCTACTTCTTTGATGGTTCTTCCGGCAATGGGAGAGCCAATGCAAATGTCTTCCTGACCACTGTATTTGTAAAGCAAGTTTTTGAAGGCCGCCAAGAACACCATGAATGGAGTAACATCATATTGGTTGGCAAAATCAACAATTTGGTCGGATAGCTCTTTGGAAAAAGCCATGGCTTCGGTACCTCCTCGGAAACTCTGTAGTGCTGGCCTCGGATAATCGGTGGGCAAATCCAATTGGCTGACGCCATTCAATTGCTCCATCCAAAAATCCAATTGTTTTTCTAAGGCAGACTTATCATGCGTTTGTCTTTCCCAAATGGCATAATCGGCAAATTGGATGGGAAGAGGGGGAAGCGCTGCTTTCTCTCCTTTTTCCATCGCCGTGTAAAATTGAACAAACTCATCTACCATAATGGAGTTGGACCAACCGTCCGTAGCAATGTGGTGCAAATTGGCAATGAAAAGGTATTCTCCTGCTTCATTGAGTTGAATCATATGGACGCGAATGGGGTACTCTTCCGACAAATTGAAAGGCCGTCCTACCAGTTCGTTGATTAGCGGGTCCAAAACTTTTCGATCAAAATATTTTGGATCTTGAATCAAATCCATACTCCAGTTGTCACTATCAATGATTTCCTGATAGGAGACGCCGTTTTCTTCTTTGATGACCGTACGCAAGAGTTCGTGTCGATCGATGACCTCTTTAAATCCATATTCAAACAATTCAAGATTGAGATCACCACTAACCTTTAAGATCATGGGAATATGGTACTGAACACTACCTTGTAGGCGATCGACGAACCAGAGTCGTTCTTGAGCGTAGGAGAGTGGAATGCGTTCTGGCCGGGGCTGGATTTTAATTTTGGGCAGATCACTTTCCGGGGCTTGCTGATCTATGAAAATGGCCAAATCCTTGACATTGGTATGTTGGAACATATCGCGGATGGCGACTTCGATATTCAATTGCGTTCGCAATTCAGAAATGACTCTGGTGGCCAACAAAGAGTGGCCTCCTAGTTCGAAAAAATCATCGTTGATGCCCACTTGTTCTACCTCCAATAACTCTTGCCAGATTTTGGCAATTTTTTGTTCTGTTTCACTGGTAGGTGCCACGTATTCCTTGCTGGCGATGTTGCTGGTATCGGGTTCGGGAAGGGCTCGCTTGTCAATTTTACCATTGGCATTCAAAGGCATCTTTTCGATCTCCATCATCATGGCGGGAACCATGTATTCCGGTAAATGCGTTTTTAGCTCATTTTGAATTTGGGCTTTATCAAATTGACCATTGGCAGGAACGACGTAGGCAACGAGTTGTTTGGTCCCGCTCGGATCTTTCTTTGCCAAAACAACCGCTTGTTGAACTTGATCTAGTTTTTGTAAAACCGTTTCAATTTCTCCCAACTCAATTCGGTACCCCCGCATTTTGATTTGGCTGTCTTTCCTTCCGATAAATTCGATATTTCCATCGGGAAGCATTTTTGCCAAATCTCCTGTCTTGTAAATGCGTGCGTCTTTGGTATGCGTAAATGGATTGTCGATAAATTTTTCTGCGGTCAACTCCGGGCGATTAAGATAGCGTTGGGCCACGCCATCTCCACCAATCCAGATTTCTCCTTGAACGCCAATACCGGCCAGGTGTCCA
This sequence comes from Bacteroidota bacterium, assembly GCA_039199865.1. Lineage (GTDB taxonomy): Bacteria > Bacteroidota > Bacteroidia > Chitinophagales > Saprospiraceae > JALZUU01. The sequence continues at coordinate 14,825 of JBCCSR010000013.1, read as the reverse complement.
CTCTCGGTGACGAGATAGATTTTGGTATTGGACAACGGACGACCAATGGGGACATTGAGGTCCTTCGCTTCGCGAACGGGATAGTAAGTGGCATAAACAGTGGTTTCCGTAGGGCCATAAACGTGGATGATGCTATCGGGCCCCAACTCGGCCAATGCCCTTTGTACGTGTAGTGGAGAAACCAATTCTCCACCAAAAAGAATTTTACGCAATCCTTTGAGTGCCGCTAATTCTACATCGACAAATGCATTGAAGAGTGCTGTGGTGATAAATAGAATAGAGATGTCTTGTTCTCTCAAAACTTTAGCCAAACGATTGGGATCGGCTGCATCTTGATTGGCAATCATATGTAGACTCGCTCCGTTTAGGAGGCTGGAAAAAATTTCGTAAACCGAACCATCAAAAGCATAATTGGACCATTGTAAAACACGATCAGATTCGAAGACCGCAATTTCTTTTGCTTCCTTGCTGAGTTTGATGACATTGACTTGGTTGACGACAATCCCCTTAGGTTTACCCGTCGTTCCAGAGGTGTACATGACATAGGCTGGATCCTTGGCGGTGCTCTGGCGATCGAGGACTGTGGAGCTTTCACTCTCCTTGATCATATCGAGCTGAATGTCGATTGCTAGGCTATCCACTTCCATCAGATTCATATCAAACAAACTCTCTGACAGAATGATCATTAGTTTTAGCTTCGTATCTTCAATGATGAAATTTTTACGCTCACCGGGTAGGCTAGGATCGATAGGTACATAGGCCGCTCCCGCTTTTAAAATACCTAAAATGGAAATGATCATCCACTCTGATCGGCTCATCATCAGTCCGACGAAGTCACCTGGTTTTACTTGATACTGGCTCTGTAAATGTTTGGCTAAACTTTCCGCTTCTTCGTTGAGTTCTTGATAAGTCCAGCTTTTATCGCCAAATCGGAGAGCTGTGTGCTGTGGTGTTTTTTGAACCTGTGCCTCAAACAAATCGGCAATACTTTGGTCTTGTGGATAAGGGGCATTGGTTTTGTTGAATTCGAGCAACAATTGTTTCTTTTCCTTGCCACTCAAGATGTTCAAATCGGCAATTTTTCCATCTGGATTTTCAACAATGGAGCTTAGTAAGTTGATGAAATGTTCCAGCATGCGATCGATCGTTACTTGCTCGTAGAGATCTGCGCAGTAGAAAGTTCCGAGTAAATACCGCCCCGCTTTTTCAACGAAATAGAGGCTCATGTCTCTTTGTGCCATCAAGTTCAAATCATTGCTATACGGAACAATCTGAACGGCTCCTTCCGGAATGTCACTGGGATCAATTGCGGGGCCTGCTTCTTCACCACCAACGCCTTGAGGGCCGAGGGAAGTCAAGGTGATTTGGAAAAGAGGATCTCTATCCAAAGCTCGATTGGCACCCGCTACTTCTACGATTTGTTCGAAAGGAACTTGTTGGTTAGCGTAAGCATTGAGGGTCGTCTTTTTAACTTCCCCCAAGTAGGAACGGAAACTTTGTTGAGGATCAATTTGACTACGCATAGGTAGGGTATTGACGAAAAATCCAATCAAGGGTTCTACCTCTTTGATTGTTCTCCCCGCGATTGGTGCGCCCAGACAAATGTCTTCTTGTTGGGTATATTTGTAAAACAAAGTTTTGAAGGCAGCCAGCATCAACATAAAGGCTGTTGCCCCTTCTTGTTTGCCCAATTGGTTGATTTGTTGGGCCAGTTCAGGGGTGGTTTGAATGTCTCCTCTTGCTCCGCGACTACTTTTATGGACTGGGCGGGGAAAATCAGTTGGAAACTCAAAATCGGTCGCTTCATTAAGGTGTTCCTTCCAGAATTTTTGTTGTTTGACCAAGCCTTCCTCTCCAAATTCCAATCGCTGCCAAATGGCGAAATCGGCATACTGGATGGGCAGTTGTGGCAGTTGTGGATCCGCACCTTGGGAAAGGGCATTGAAAAGTAGTTGGAATTCTTTCATCATGATCTCACTTGACCAATCATCCGTAGCAATGTGGTGATTGACCATAAGCAGGATGTGATGTTTGGCTTCCGTTTTAATCATGCTGACCCGTAGGGGCGAATCTTGGGATAAATCAAAGGGACGTTGAATTTCCTTTTGAAGAAAAGCCTTGATTTCATCGTCGTTCTCAAAATTGATTTCATCGTAATAATTCATGGTCCATTCTTCACTGGGGAACAAGACTTGCTGTGGATGTCCATCTACTGCTTTGACAACCGTATGTAAAACTTCGTGTCTGTCGACCAAGGCCCGAAAAGCCTGCTCAAAAAGCGGAGGATAAATATTTCCAAAGACGGAGTAGGCAGTTGGATTGTGATAGGGTAGGGTCCCTGCTAGCTGATCCACAAACCACATTCTTTCCTGGGCAAATGATAGTGGAACGGGCTTGCCGGATTCACGGTACTCCTCCCGGTAGTTTTTGATAATGGTACCTTCTTCAACTTTCTTGGACTCTTTGGTTTGAATATAATGGATCAGTTCCTGCTTATTCTTCTTGAGCTCTTGAATCAAATCAGTCGGCAAGACATCTCCGTTGAAATGAATCTCCAAATCGGAACCTTTGACAGAGAGATGAATGTTTTCTTTTATTAATTTTTTTATAAGGGTTTCCATAAGATATTAGATGATTAACTTGTTATCAAAGGATACTTCTTCCTCCGCTTTTATTTGTTCTAGATGGTGCGCCAGTTCGGCTACTGTTGTTTTCTCAAATAGGACCCGGATAGGCAGTTTGATGGAAAATTGTTTTTTGACACTGGAAATCACTCGGGTCGCAAGTAGGGAGTGACCACCCAACTGGAAGAAGTCATCTTGAATACCAATTTTGTCAAGGCCCAATAATTCGTTCCAGATTTCAATCAATTGTGTTTCGATCTCATTGCGAGGAGCGACGTATTCTTGAGTGATGATGGCTTCTGCGTTGGGATCGGGTAGGGCTTTCTTATCAATTTTGCCGTTGGGAGTCATGGGAAACTCGTCAAGCGCTACGTAGATGGAGGGCAACATGTAGCCGGGCAGTTGCGCTTTGAGGGCCAATTGTACTTTGGCCTTATCGAGCTCTCCTTCGCTGGCCTGCAAAACATAAGCGATCAAGCGATTGCTACCAATTTTATCTTCTCTGGCAACGACTATCGCTTGCTTGATCTCCGCTTGTTTTTGGAGTAAGGTTTCAATTTCACCGGGTTCAATCCGATAGCCTCGAACTTTGACTTGATCATCAATTCGCCCCAAACATTCGATATCGCCATTGGGCAACCATTTGGCCAAATCCCCCGTTCGGTACAAGCGTTCTCCGGGACGGAAAGGATGGGCCACAAATTTTTGGGCTGTCAAATCGGGGCGGTCGAGGTAGGCTCTCGCCAAGCCCGCTCCTCCGATACACAATTCTCCACTCACGCCAAAAGGTACCAAAGAACTCGGACTGACTCCTTGACGCGTATCCAAGATGTAGATTTGTGTATTGGCAATGGGTCGACCAATGTTGACCTTTTCTGCTGCTTTCAATACTTTGGCCGTTGACCAAATTGTCGTCTCCGTGGGACCATAAAGATTCCATACTTTTTGATCACTCAAAGCAGTGAGTTGATTCTTGAGGGATTCCTTGATGGCTTCCCCTCCGGAAAGAATGATGACCTTTTCCTGATTGCTCCAATCACAATCCATCAACAGTTGCCAAGTTGCGGGCGTTGCCTGCATATGACTGGGTCGATGCTCCGCAATCAATTCTTGTAAAAAGAAACCATCCGCGGTGACCTCGCTACTAGCGACCACCAAACTGCCTCCACAGATCAGCGGGAGGAAGAGTTCGAGATAAGCAATATCAAAACCGTAAGTGGTCAGGGCCAGTAAACTCGATTGTTCGGTAAAGTCGAGGAGCTCTTCCATGGAGTAGAGGAAGTTTAGCAAAGAGCGATGCTCTACCATGACTCCCTTGGGCTTTCCAGTTGAACCAGAAGTGTAAATGAGGTACACCAATTGCTCGGGTTGTAAGTCAACTTTGATTTTGGATTTACTTTGTTGAGCGATTGTTTGAGCTTCTTGATCGACAAAGATGATTTGCTGTTGCTCCTCGAAAGAATCTTGGTATTTTTCCTGGCTAATTACCCAAGCTGTGTTGGCATCTTCAATAATATATTGAATACGTTCTGCCGGGAAGTGAGGATCAATGGGAATGTAAGCCGCACCAATTTTGACCAATGCCAGGAGGCTGACGACCATCTCCACCGAGCGATCGAGACACAGTGCAATGAGGTCTCCATTTTGGATGCCTTTATTCGTCAGATGATGCGCCAGCTGATTGGACTGCTCATCGAGTTCTTGATAGGTCAGTTGAGTGTCTTCAAAAAAGAGGGCTGGGTGATGGGCTCTTTGAATGGCTTTTTGACGAAACAGATCGATAAAAGTGCGCTGCTTTGAATAGTCTCGATCGGAATGATTGGACATTTCTAAGAGTTGCTGCTTTTCCTCTTTTTTCAAAAAATCCAGTTGATGGATGGGCGCATTGGGTTGATCCAAAATGGCATCAATCATTTGGATGAAATGTTTACCCAGACGATCGGCTGTTTCTGGATAAAAAATATCGCTGTTGTATTCGAGGGTAAATTTGAATTCTTCTTCATCGGCAAAAATCAAGGTCAGGTCAAAATAGCTGAATACATCCTGGGTCCCTTTGTAAGGTAAAATTTGAATGCCTTCCAGTTCTTGCGCTTCTTCCCCGTATTGTTTTTCGGTGCCTTGCATGATGACAAAAACATCGAATAATGGATTGCGACTCAGATCTCGTTTGAGGTTGAGTTGATTGACCAGCTCATCGAAGGAATACATTTGATGTTGGTAAGCACCGATCATCGTTTTTTTGATCTTGGCCAGTAAGTCGGTAAAACTTTCTGTTTCGGTAAATTGTGTTCGAATGGCCAAGGTATTGATGTAAAAACCCACTTGTTTTTTTAGGTCAACGTGATTTCGACCAGAAATGGGACTTCCCAAGATGATGTCTTGCTGTCCAGAATAATGATGTAACAGGGTGTTGACCAATCCGATGATACTCATGAACAGCGTACAGGAATTGTCTTCAGACAATTTCTTTAGTCGATCGATTCTATCTTTAGAAATGTTGTAAAAAATGCGGGTACCGTTGTAGGTCTTCACCGCAGGGCGTGCCTTATCGGTCGCCATCTGTAAAGCTGGAATTTCTCCTGTAAATTGATCCAACCAATAGGCTTTCTCTTTCTGTTTTTGAGGGCCGTTAAGTTCGGATTGCTGCCAGCTCGCATAATCTTTGTACTGAATGCGTAGTGGTGGAAGTGGATTCTCCAGTCCCTGCGCCAAACTGTAATAGAGCAAAGCAATTTCTTTTCGGACAATATCCCCAGACATCGCATCTCCAATGATGTGATGCATGACGTAATCAAAGACATAACGATCGGAATGGGTTTGGATGAGTCGAGCACGCACCAAGGGACCATGATAAAGATCAAAAGGTTGAGTGATGTCTTCCAAGACGATGGGTTCGATAGTAGCTTCTTGATCTTCTACCCCAACTAAATTCAGGTATTCGATCTTGATGTTGATGGCTTCAGGACTGAGAATGTATTGTCGGATATCTCCGTTTTCATCATCCTTGAAGACGGTTCGCATGACCTCATGTCTTTCGATGAGTAGGTCAAAGGTTTGCTGCAAAAGGGCTCGGTCCAGATCTCCTTTAAAAACCAGTACAATTGGCATATTGTAGGCTGGATTGGCCTCTTCAAACTGGCTCAACAACCAAGAGCGATGTTGGGAGCTAGAAAGTGGATAGCTATCTTGTTGGGGAACGATTGGAATATCGACATACTCCTTTTGCACGCTTTTGCTTTGGATATAATCGATGAGCGCTACCTTGTTTGCTCTCAGCGATTGGAGAATATCATCGGGAATAGCGGGTCCATCAAAATGAACATCCAATTGGTTATCCTTGACTTTGAGTCGGATATTGTTTTTTCTCAGTTTTTTAATTAGTTGCTCCATATGCTTGTGCTTGTATAGGGGAAGGAGAAGGAGAAAACTTGGCGAAAGCAAAAGCAATCGCCAAGCATTTTCTAAACTGATATGGTCAATTTGTTAGACAAGTTTTTGTCCTGATTGACCCAGCTGATATTTTGTAATTCTTCGGATAGATCTCTGACTGAGGATTTTTCCAAGAAGTCAGTAATCGAAACTTCGGCATTGAACTTTTCGTGAATGATGTTGATCATCGACATGGCCTTGAGTGAATCGCCCCCCAAGACGAAGAAGTCAGAATCTACATCGATCTCATCGTTGCCAAAAAACTCTTTCCAGAGAAAGATGACTTCATTTTGAATCTCTTCTTCATTCAGGGTCGACAAATCTTTGGCTTCAATATTTTTGATGTTTTCCATCTCCGACTCTGCCTTGGCCACCTTCGTGTATTTCTTGCTGCCTTCTGGCTTGGTTGCGGCCGGAGCAGAACTGTCTTCTCCCATCCCACCCAGATGGACGACTGCCTCGTATGGATGCTTGAGGAATACGTAAGTGGGCAAAGAGATTTTTTGACGATTGGCATTGGCATCGATGACTCGCCAGTTGATGTCACAACCATTTTGCCACAGCACGGCCAGATTTTCTAGCAAATGCTTTTTATCATTCACCTCTTTGGCAGAATTGCGAACGGTACTGGCCACTCGAAGTTCTCCGACTTCGGCAGGCTTGTTTTGCTTGAGCAAACGGATGAGGCGATTGCCGGGGCCAATTTCGATGAAAGCCAGCTTTTTAATTTTGAAGAGTTCTCCAAGTCCTTTGCCAAACTGGACAGCTTGTCGCAAATGCTTGGCCCAATAAGCAGGAGACGTTGCTTCTTCCGCCTTAATCATTTCTCCCGTTAGGTTAGAAATGAAAGGGATGCTTGGTGGCTGTAAATTGAATTGACCAACATGCTGCTCAAACTGATCGAGGATACCATCCATCATGGCCGAATGGAAAGCGTGAGAGGTGGTTAAGAATTTGTGCTGACGACCCTCGCTCTCCAATTGTTTCATCAAACTTTCAATGGCCTCGGTCGGACCAGAAACTACAGATTGATTGGGTGCATTGAGGACAGCCAAAGACAATTGATCATTGAGATACGCACTGGCTTCTTCTTCCGTACAGTTGATGCTCAACATACTTCCTTCGGGACAGCTGCTGATTAACTCTGCTCTTTTGACAATGATTTGCAATGCCTCTTCAAAGGTAAAGACGCCACTAATACAAGCAGCTACATATTCGCCAAGACTGTGTCCCATCAAATAATCGGGCTGTACGCCATATTCCATCATCAACTTCGCCAGAGCATGTTCAAAAATGAATAGCAAGGGTTGGGTGTACAGGGTATTGTCGATGTGACTAGGATCTCCTTTTTCGGCATAAATCAACTCAGTGTAATCTTTTCCAGTCAGGTGCTTGAGCTGTTCGAAACCCTTATCCATCTCTGCTTTAAAAAAAGCATTGTCTTGATAGAGGTCAGCTCCCATTTTGTGGTATTGCGCCCCTTGGCCAGAGAAGAGGAATACCAATTTATTGACTTCTTTCTTAACTGTTTTGGGTTCTTTCCGCTTTGAGCGAATGGCCAATTGTTCCAACAGGTCTTCGCGACTTTGCGCTACAATGGTGTCGCGGAACTGGAAGGCTTTCCGACCGTGCTGTAGAGTGTACGCAACATTGGGCAAATCAATGTTTTCATTTTCCTGAAGGAAAGTGTGTAGGTTTTTCTGATAATCCATTACCGACTGTGGATTCACTGCGGAAAAAGGGAAGATTTGTTGGCTTGCTGCTGGTGTCACCGCTACTGGAGCCGTAGGAATTTCTTCCAAAATGACGTGTGCATTGGTTCCACCGATTCCAAAAGAACTCACTCCCGCGCGCAATGGCTCATTGCCTTTTCTTTGCCAGTCTTTCTTTTCAGTAATGACTTCGAATGGTCCTTGGTCAAACTGAATTTGCGGATTTTCTTTTTCAAAATTGAGACTGGGTGGAATGGTTTTATGCTGTAAAGCCAAAGCAGTTTTGATCAGTCCACTTACGCCGGCAGCGGCGTCGAGGTGACCGATACTGGATTTGACGGATCCGATATAGCAATGCTTTTCTTGTTTATTGTTAAATGCTTTGTTGAGTGCTTCGATCTCGATGGGATCTCCCAGCTTGGTACCCGTTCCGTGCGCTTCGATGTAGGAGATGCTTTCGGGAGCCACCTTACTTATGGTATGTGCCATTTTGATACAATCGGTTTGCCCTTCGATACTTGGGGCCGTGTAGCCAATTTTTCGCATCCCGTCATTGTTGATGGCGGATCCTTTGATGATGGCGTAGATGTGATCTCCATCTTTGATGGCTTCCGTATATCTTTTGAGTACCACCGCCGCTGCTCCTTCACCAGAAACGGTTCCGTCGGAATCGGCGTCAAAAGTTTTGCAATGCCCATCAGAAGAGAAGATCATGCCCTCTTGGTGTAGATACCCTGCACTGGGCTGAGAAGAAATGGAAGCTCCTCCTGCAACGGCCACTTTACATTCTCCCATGAGCAGAGCTCGGCAGGCGAGGTGGGTGGCTACCAATGAAGTGGAGCAAGTCGTGTTGACTGACATCGAAGGACCTTTGAGGCCAAGTTTGTAAGAAACCAGCGTTGTCATACAATCTTTGCTGTTGAGTAGATTCAAAGTGTAATAGTCGACCCCATTGACTTTTTTGAGATAGCCTGTGTAGGTTTTCCACAAAGGATTTTCCTTGGCTCCGGCGTAGAGACCAATATTATTGGATTGTTGATCCCATTGGACACCTGCATCTTCGAGGGCCGACCAAACCACCTGGTGAAACAATCTGGTTTGTGGATCCATAACAGAGGCCTCGGCGGGTAAGTATTTGAAAAAGGGGGCATCAAAAAACTCCTTGCCCTCTATCTTTCCGTAAGCATTGACATATTTATTGTTTTGGTAAATGCTCTTGTCTACTCCCAATGCCACCAATTCCTCTTCGGTGAAAAAGGTGATCATTTCGTTTCCGGCGACCAGATTTTTCCAGTAATCTTTGACGGTAGGAGATTTGGGGAAAACGCCGGCCATACCGATGATTGCGATTTCAAAGCCGGTTAGTTTTTTTGTATTTTCTTTCATGATTGTATCGATTTTTCTACTTGGTCGTTGATGAATCGACAGATTCATCACTAAATATTGGGTGGTGATTTAATTGTTAAATAGATCTAGATTGTTTTCGAAAATTTCAGCGGATTGATCGAGTTCTTCCTCATCGATTTCTGAGAAGTCTTCAGAACTTACTTGTGGCATCCAGGGTTTTCCGAGGTCAGTTTTTTGCACCAACTCTTTTAGTTGGACTAAGTTGGGCAAGTGATCAATGGTGACTTTGTAGTCGATGCCAAAATCAATGAGGCAAGCAATTTCATCGACACCCATCTGATACACTTTTTTAATAAAAGGGATACAATCTTCGGGTCGACCAAAAATGCCACTGGTGTAGAAAAATTGATTGGCGGCCAGCTCAACGAGTTGATCAATATTTCTTTTCATATCCAAACCGGTTTCTGCTGCGATGTTACGGGTCAGCTTAATCGAGTGGCGGAGATAGTTTTTGAAGGGTTCTTTGGCAAATTTTTGCACATACTCCATACTTTCTCCCAAAAAGCAATGCATCATTAAGGCCACTTTACCCGTGGCTGGATCATGACCATGTTGGAGGCGAGCCGTACGGTAAATCTTAATGGTCTCTGCCATTTGATCGACATCTTGGGCAAGTACATTGGTCAAGATATTGGCGCCAATGGCACCAGCATAGCGGAAAGTTTCAGGACTTCCCACGCTAGTCAACCAAACTGGAATGTCTTTTTGGATGGGCTTGGGATGTAAATAAACGTTGAAGTCTTCTCCTTTGCCATTGGTACGTGTACAATGTCCACCTTGCCAAAGATTTCTGAAGATCTCGATTTTATCCCGCATGACGTAATGCCGATTTTCATAATCTTCGGGGGCATATATGAAATCATTGGGATTCCAGCCAGAGGCAATCGAGACTTCCGCTCTTCCATTGGATAGATTGTCTACCATCGACCACTCTTCGGCAGCTCTGATGGGATCGTGAAGCGGCAAAACCAAACTACCAGATCGCAGCTTGATGTTTTTGGTAATGGTTGCAACCGCGGCCGCGGCTACCGATGGATTGGGGTAGGGATCTCCTACTTGGTGAAAATGGCGTTCGGGAACCCAGACCGCAGACAGACCGTTTTGGTCGGCAAATTTGGCTCCTTCCAGGAGTAGCTCATACTTGTTTTGTCGAGTGACATCTTCTTCGGCTGCAAAATAAAAGAGGCTGAATTCCATAGTGTTTGAGGGCGCTTGCTGATGATTCATGCTTGTTAATTTTGGTTCACAGATTGGTGCTTGACCAATGGATGAAATTTATTTTTGGAAAGACCCTAACTATCCGTCTTGAAAAGTCAATACTAACAGCTAGTGTCCAATGAATTGGAATGATTATTCATTATTAAATAGGTCTAAAGTATCTTCAAAAAGGGAGGCAGAGTCCGCTCTTTCCTCATCATTACTTTCGGAAGAGGCATTGCCATTTTCGAGGTAATCTCCTAACAGGCGAATGGAACCAAACTTAAACATGTCGACCATGCTCAGCTCAAGATTCATTTTCTGTTTGATTAGGTTGTTCAATTGAACCAGCTTCATGCTATGTCCGCCAAGGTCAAAGAAGTTATCGTCGATGCTGATTTTGTCTTCGGGTAAGAGTAGCAACTCACTCCAAATGGCGACGAGTTGTTCTTCTGCTTCATTTCGTGGTGCCACGTATTCGACACCGCTAGACAAGGCCTGCTCAATCGGATCGGGCAAGGCTTTTTTGTCTACCTTTCCATTGGGCGTAATCGGAATTTGTTCGAGTTGTACAAAATGAGTCGGTATCATGTAATGCGGCAAATGTTGGTTGAGGTGTTGCCGTAAGTCTTTTGGATTAAGTGATTCATCACTCAATAAGTAAGCGACTAATAGTTGGCTGGATTTGTCACCGGCTTTGGTCATGACCATGGCTTGGTCTACCTGTTCGAGCATCTGTAGCGTGGCCTCGATTTCTCCCAGTTCAATGCGGTAACCACGGAGTTGAACTTGTTCCCCTTTTCGCCCCGCAAAATGGAGTTGCCCCTCTTTCGACCAATAAGCCATATCGCCCGTAGCGTACAAGCGTACGTTTTGATCTTTGCCAATTGCATGTTGGACAAACTTAGTAGCGGTCAAATCTTCTCGATTGAGATAGCCGCGAGCCAAGCTACTTCCGGCGATATACAATTCGCCTTGAACACCTGGAGGGACCAAGTTTTTGTAGTCATCCAATAGATAGATTTGACTATTGAAAATCGCTTGACCGATAGGAGGATTTTTGGTCTTGTCTTTTTCCGTAACTTCATAGTAAGAGGCGACCACTGTATTTTCGGTCGGACCATAATTATTGAAGACTCGGTAAGACAATTGCGTGGTATCGATTGCGGGTAGACTGTCTCCACCCGTCAATAAAACGCGCAGGGGTAATTCCTGACCAATAGAAGCCTTGACAAAGTCGGGGGTCAGTATAGTAGCAAGGAAACTATGTGTAATTTGATGCGCTTTAATCAAACTCATCATGCGTTCAGCCGACAGGCGATCTTCATCGTTGACGATCAATAGCGTATTCCCACTAGAGAGGTAAGGCCAGATTTCCCATACGGAAGCATCAAAGCCAATACCTGAGGTCAGCGTCGCCCGACTTTCATCATTGAGCTCGTAGGCACTTCGATGCCAGTGAATCAAATTCAATAGCGATCGATGTTCGATCATGACGCCCTTGGGTTTTCCGGTCGACCCGGAGGTATAAATTACGTAAGCCAATTGGTCTTGGCTAGGGACGATGTCTAGCGCATTTTTGGGTTCTTTTTCCAACAAATCATTTACTTCTACAAAAGAAACGACTTGTACTTTTTCTGTCTGCGCTTGAAAGGCATTGCTTTCCTCCTGAATCAAAACAAACTCACTGTCGGTATCTTCTAAGGTAAATCTGATTCGTTCATCCGGATAAGAGGGATCGATTGGGACGTAAGCTGCTCCCGTTTTGAGAATGGCCAGAATACTAGTAATCAAATCGATGGAACGATTCATACAAACGGAGACCAAAGTATTTGGCTGTACCCCTTGTTCGACCAGATAGTGGGCCAATTGATTGGATTTCTCTTCCAGCTCTTTATACGTCAACTTGCGATTGGCTTCGATGAGTACCGTCTTATCGGGCCAGTTTCGACTTTGGTCTCGAAATAGGCTAACGACTGTTTGGGTAGCTGTGTATGGACTGGCTTGTTGGGTCGGATTGAATCCCTCTATGATTTGTTGTTCATCTGCTTCAGATAACATTTGCAAATCACCAATTCGTTGGTCAGCAGACTGAGCGACTTGTTCGAGCAAGTTTTGAAAATGGGCTTGCATTCGATCAATGGTCTCCGGAAGGAAGAGATCACTACAATAGTTGATACTGATCAGTAGGCCATCTTGGATGTCATTGGCGACAACGGTCAGGTCGTACTTAGCAGAATCAAAACCGGAATCAATGGGAACAAAGTTGAGTTCACCAATTGTCGTTGACTCCATCGCTTCTTCATTGTTGGCCAAACTAAACATCACCTGAAAGAGCGGCGTTCGACTAAGGTCACGCGCCAGATCGACTTGCTCTAAAACATTTTCAAAAGGAGCATCCTGATTGCTAAAAGCGCCAAGGGTACTGGCTTTGACTTTTTGCAATAGCTCCTTAAAATTAGGATTATCTCCTAAGTCGGTACGTAGGGCCAAGGCATTGATAAAGAAACCAATCAGCGGTTCGATTTCACTGTGGGTTCGATTGGCAACGGGCGTACCGACGCAGATATCATTTTGCCCAGAGTAGCGGTGCAATAGCACCTTGAAAACACTCAACAGGAGCATGAAATCGGAAACTTCCTCTTTCCGCGCTACTGCTTTCAATTGCTGCCAAATTGCATTGGGCAAATGAAAATGCTGTTCCCTTCCAGCGGTGCTCTGTAGCTTTGGTCGAGGAAGATCAGTGGGCAATTCCAGGGGACGAATGTCCTTTAAGTTTTCTTTCCAGTAAGCCAACTGTTGTTCTAGCCGCTCTCCTTGTACGTGCTGACGTTGCCAAATCGCATAGTCTGCATACTGGATAGGGAGAGCAGGGAACGCTACCGTCTTTTTGGCGATCAAGGCTTCGTAGTAAGCTTTGAGTTCGTTCATAAAGATAGACATGGACCAACCATCGGAAGCGATGTGGTGCATGACCATAATGAGCAAGTGTTTTCCTTCGGGAATGGGAGAGAGATGTGCCTTGATCATGTGATCTTTTGACAAATCAAAAGGCAGATTAATTTTAGTGTAGACCCATTCTCGAATCGCTTCTTCCTTCCAGTCCCTCAAATCTTCTACTGTTTCAAAGTACCATTGATCTTGCTCCATTACCTCTTGATAGAGTTCATTCCCTGCTTCGACAAAGATGGTACGCAAACTCTCATGTCGATTTACAATGCTACGCAAAGCCATTTGAAATGCATCGCGGTCGAGTTGTCCTTCCAAAATGAAAGCCATGGGCATGTGGTAATGGATACTTCCTTCTACGCGATCGATAAACCACAGGCGTTCTTGCGCAAAGGAGAGCGGAATTTTTTCGGGGCGCTCTTCAAGGGCAATGATGTTGACATCCGTTGTACGATGGGTTTGTAAACATTTGGCTAAACTTTCAACGGTAGGGTTGGCGAAGATGTCTTTTACCTTGATATCAAAACTCATCTCTTTGCGGATGGTGGATACCAAACGAGTAGCCATCAGAGAGTGACCGCCCAGATCAAAGAAGTTATTGTAGATACCAATTTTTTCTACTTTTAACAGATGCTGCCAAATGCCAACCAATTGCTCTTCCATCGGGTTTTGTGGTTCGACATACTCTTGTGCATGGAAGCCCGAGAAATCGGTTGATAGCAATGCTCGTTTATCGATCTTTCCGTTGGGGGTTACCGGGAAGGCTTCGATGGGGACAATCATGCTTGGAATCATCGCTGCGGGCAACTGCGCTTTGAGGTTCTCGAGCACTTGCGTGGCATGGAAATCATCTTGAGGAAGGACAAAAGCAATCAGTCGTAAATGACCTGTTTGATCTTTTTCGGCCAGTACTCGGCTTTGCCGTACGGAAGGGTGGGCATCCAGGGTCGTTTCAATTTCTCCGAGTTCAATACGGATGCCACGGATTTGTACTTGATCATCGGAACGGCCCAGAAACTCTAGATTGCCATCCGATAAGCGTCGGGCTAGATCTCCCGTTTTGTACAATTTTTTTCCCACTAAGAAGGGATGTTTGATAAAGCGTTCTTTGGTCAATTCAGGGCGTCGAAGGTATCCCTTAGAAAGGTTGTTTCCTCCCAGGTAAATTTCACCAATGACTCCGTTGGGTACCAATTGACCGATGGAATCCAAGAGATAGATTTGTACATTGTCCAATTCTTTCCCGATCGGAGGTTTGCGTTGTTTGTCTTTGGGACCGAGAATGTAAGTGCTAGAAAAGACCGTGTTTTCCGTAGGGCCATAACCATTGACGATTTGATAGGATAAACCATTGATATCGATACTCACTAGCGCATCCCCACCCGTAGTGAGGTATTTTAGGTCCAATACTTGGTTTCGACTTGTTTCCACAAAATCTGCTACTAAGGCGGTTGGAACAAAGCTGTGAGTAATTTGTCGCTCTTGGAAAATGCGCAGTAAATTTTCA
>JBCCSR010000012.1:0-20229 GCA_039199865.1 Bacteroidota bacterium | reverse complement strand
GTAAGGGTCAAGGAAGGAAAAAAGAAAGTGAACAAAGTTGTTCAGTACGAGATTCCCTTCGATAGCATTAAGCAAGCCCTAGTAAAAATTAGTTTTTAAGCTTAGTAAAATATTGAAACCATGATCAACTTAGTAGATACTTTCTCGGAGTTTAAAGCGGGAAAGAACATTGATCGCCCAACCATGGTCCGGGTTTTAGAGGACGTATTTCGAACTTTAATTCGCAAAAAGTATGGTTCGGATGAAAACTTTGATGTGATTGTCAATACCCAAAAAGGAGACCTCGAACTTTGGCGAGTTCGGGAGATCGTTGCGGATGGCGAGGTCTTGGATGATCGAAGTCAAATTTCTATTTCAGAAGCATTTTCCATCGATGAGGATTACGAGATCGGTGAAGAATGTTATGAACAATTGCATCTTGAGGATTTTGGTCGACGGGCCATCATGGCTGCTCGGCAAACCCTGATTTCCAGGATCATGGAATTAGAGAAAGATGAAATCTACAAACGTTATTCTGAGCGGGTAGGAGATATTGTGCTAGGAGAGGTTCATCAGGTGCTCAAGCGAGAAGTCTTGGTGATTGATGATGCGACGGGGACCGAATTGATTTTACCGCGCAACGAGATGATCAAAGGAGACTTTTTCCGCAAAGGGGACATGGTTAGGGGAGTGATTCGTAAGGTGGAAATGAAAAACAATAACCCCGTGGTAATTTTTTCAAGAACGGATAGTACCTTCCTAGAAAAACTGATGGAACAGGAAGTACCCGAAATTGAGGATGGCTTGATCACCATCAAGAGAATTGTCCGAATGCCAGGAGAGCGGGCCAAAGTGGCCGTCGAGTCCTATGACGATCGAATTGATCCAGTAGGAGCTTGTGTCGGAATGAAGGGATCGCGAATTCACGGGATTGTACGAGAGTTGAAAAATGAAAACATCGATATCGTCAACTTTACGTCCAACGAAAGTTTGTTCATCCAAAGGGCACTTACGCCAGCAAAGGTGACTAGTATTGATCTTAAATCAGATGACAAGAGAGCTGCCGTTTACCTTGAGCCCGATCAGGTTTCTCTGGCCATTGGTAAAGGAGGAACCAATATCAAACTCGCTAGTCGACTAACCGGATACGAATTGGATGTTTATCGCAATAATATGGAGGTAGAAATCGACGATGTTGATCTCGACGAATTCTCCGATGAAATCGATGGCTGGATCATCGATTCTCTGAAAAATATTGGTTGTGATTCAGCGCGTAGTGTTTTGGATTTGAGCAAAGAAGAATTAATTCGCCGAACGGATCTTGAGGAAGAAACCATCGAAGATGTGCTTGGAATCCTGGCTGCGGAGTTTGAAGAATAAAGATTCATTCTCAAACGCGAGAAAAAGAAGGATACTTTTTGGTCCACTTTAAAAAAGCCAAAAGGTATTAATTATAGATAATTTGGCGCCAGATGGCCTTAATTTCTAACAAAAAGTGCCTTTTTCCCTCCTAGGGGAACTGTTTTTTGTTAGAAAGGGTAAAGTTATCGGGACTTTTCCCTTAACTTTGTAGCCCGAAAGGCTTTTTTGAGTCCTCATTATTAAGAGAATATTATAATGACAAAAAGCTTCTCATGATGAGTTTCTGCATTACTTGTATTAATCAATAAAAAATCAATTGATGTAATTATGTAACGAATTCACTTATCGGAAAAGCATTTGTCTATCATTGACGGGATCAATGACCATTAGCCAACAAAAAAAACAGAATGGCCAAAAGATTAGTTAAGATAGCAAAAGAGTTAAATGTAGGTACGACGACCATTGTCGATCATCTGATCAGCAATGGCTTCGAAATCGAGAATAAACCTACTGCCAAGATTTCCGATGAGATGTATGATGTACTCCTCAAGGAATTCCAGAATTTTGCGACCATCAAAGAACAAGCTGACCAATTGATCATTGGTACTCGACAAGCGCCCAAGGAAGAGGCTAAAGTTGTTCCACCACCACCGCCTCCACCACCACCCATTGTTGAGGCACCTGTCGCTCCACCCCCTCCTGTTGCCCCTCCTCCAGAACCAGAACCTCCCGTCGTCAAAGAGCCTCCAGTTGTCGAGGCACCTCCTGCGGTTGAAGAGCCCGCAGTAGAAAAGGTCGAAGAGGTACAGGAAACAGCAGAAGTTGCGGACAACACTCCGAAGATTGGCCTCACCATTAAAGGTAAGATCGACTTGGATAGAAAACCAGTCAAAGAGCAGAAGGAAGTGAAGCAAGAAGCGAAAGAGGAGCCAGTTGCTCAAAAAGAAGAAAAATCTGTTGAGCCCCCCAAAGCGCCAGTGGCAGAGCCACCAAAAGCGCCAGTGGCCAAGGTAGTGAAAGAAGCACCCAAAGAAAGTGTTCAGAAAGAGGGAAAACCCGCTGAATCTGCCGATAAGAATCAGATGGTCCGCGCGACCACTCCACAGCTCAAGGGGCTAAAGATTTTAGGAAAAATTGACACGGAGAAGCTCAAGAAGCAGAAGAAGAAAAAGAAGAAGAAGGCAGAGCCGGCTACCGATAATGCCAATAAAAACGCTAATAACACCAATACCACCAATACGAACAAGAGCAGTTCCACTTCCTCAACTGCGGGAGGGGATCAAAGAAAACGCCGAAGAAAACGCAAGAAGGTTAGTGCGGTTGTCGTCGATAATAAAAGAGGAGGCAATAATAGAGGCCGGAATAGAAAAAGAGAAGAGGTCAAAGAAGTTTCCAAAAAGGAGATCGACGAGAAAATCAAACAGACAATGGCTCGTATTTCCGGTGGAGGAAAGAAGAAGCGCCAGAAAATACGCCGAGACAATCGAGAAAGACTTCGCGAAAAACAAGAGCAACGCGATAGTGAGAAGGAAAGCGGAAAATTGCAGTTGACAGAGTTCGTCTCTGTTTCTGAGCTCGCGAGTTTAATGAATGTAACGGTAACCGAAATTATTACTACCTGTATGAATTTGGGAGTGATTGTTTCCATTAATCAACGCTTGGATGCAGAAATCATCGAGGTAGTCGCTGGTGAGTTTGATCATGAGATAGAATTTATCAGTGCTGAAGAGCACAGTGAAGAAGAAGAGGAGGAAGAAGATGATCCCGCAGATTTGGAACATCGTGCACCAATCGTAACTGTAATGGGACACGTCGATCACGGAAAAACTTCTTTACTTGATTACATTCGGGAAGCTACGGTAGCCAGCGGAGAGGCCGGTGGAATTACCCAGCACATCGGTGCTTACGAGGTCAAGGTAGGACCTGAACAAAAAACCATCACCTTCTTGGATACACCGGGTCACGAAGCCTTTACGGCGATGCGGGCGAGGGGAGCCAAGGTAACAGACGTTGTCATCATCATTATTGCTGCTGATGACAATATTATGCCCCAAACGCGTGAGGCGATCAGTCACGCTCAAGCCGCAGGTGTTCCAATGATTTTTGCCATCAACAAAATTGATAAACCCGGTGCGGATCCTGAACGAATCAAACAGGAGTTGGCCAACATGAACTTTCTGGTGGAAGACTGGGGAGGAAGTTATCAGTCTCAAGATGTATCGGCAAAACAAGGAACCAATATTGACCTGCTCTTAGAGAAAGTATTATTGGAAGCCGAAATGCTAGAATTGCAAGCCAATCCTTCTCGTGAGGCCATTGGAACGGTCATTGAGGCATCTCTCGACAAAGGCCGTGGATTCGTTACCAAAATTTTGGTCCAAAACGGAACCCTTAGTCAATCAGATCCCGTTGTTGCGGGGGCTTACTCCGGAAAAATCAAGGCCATGTTCAATGAATATGGGAAGAAAATAAAAGAAGCAGGTCCTTCTAGTCCCGTTTTGGTCCTCGGATTGAGTGGTGCTCCACAGGCTGGAGAGAAATTCAAAGTGATGTCCAATGAGCAAGAAGCACGTCAGTTGGCCTCCAAGCGAGCCCAAATCAATCGAGAACAAACGACTCGGGCCAGTAAGCGAATTAGTTTGGATGAGATTGGCCGTCGATTGGCACTAGGGAACTTTAAAGAGCTCAACTTGATCGTTAAGGGGGATGTGGATGGCTCCATCGAGGCATTGTCTGATTCTTTAATCAAACTCTCCATCGAGTCCATTCAGGTCAACGTTATCCACAAAGCTGTTGGGCAGATTATCGAATCCGATGTATTGCTGGCTTCTGCCTCTGATGCGATTATCATTGGTTTCCAGGTCCGACCTTCTTTGGGGGCTCGAAAATTGGCGGAGAGAGAAGGGGTAGAAATCAAAACCTACTCGATTATCTACGAAGCCATTGAAGAGATCAAAGCGGCCATCGAAGGAATGCTTGAACCCACAAAAGAAGAAAAGATTGTGGGACAAGTGGAAGTTCGAGAAACGTACAAGATCAGTCGTATTGGTACCATCGCCGGATGTTACGTTCAGGAAGGTAAGGTGACCAGAAATACGCACATTCGATTGGTCAGAAACGGAATCGTGATCTATCCGATTAAAGAAAATGTCCACGGTGAAATCTCTTCTCTCAAACGTTTTAAAGACGACGTCAAAGAAGTTAAAAACGGATTAGAGTGTGGGATTACCATCAAGAACTTCAATGATATTAAAGTAGGTGATGTGATAGAAGCCTACGAAATTGTAGAAATTAAACAGACCTTGAAATAGGTCATCTAAAATGACTGTTTGGAAATCGGTAGCGATCTATTTCGTTACCGATTTTTTTATTGCAGGCTATGGAGCCAATGTATTTTCATTAAAATGTCTTTGAATACCCAAAAGAAGATTGGGAGAAGCATATGCCATCCAAAAGAATTGGCTTTTCCCATCTAAAAGTTAAGCGATGGGCAAATGGAAAATAGCCTTGGGAACAGAAACGAAAAAATCCCGAGCTACTGTCTTTGTAGCTCGGGATTTTTTGTATCCAAAAGATGGAAGAATCACTATTCTGGTTCAAATCCAAGGATGATATTAAAGTTACCGTATTTAGAGAAAACGGAATTACCTGGATCTGGAATATCGTCGAAACCAAGGCCATAATCAAATCCAAGCGTACCAAACATGGGGAGGAAAATTCGGATGCCCATACCAACAGATCGTTTGACATCAAATGGATTAAAGTCGCGGAAACTTCTCCAGGAGTTTCCTCCTTCTGCAAAGGCCAACACAAAAATAGTAGCACTAGGATTGAGGGATAATGGATAACGCAATTCTACCGTAAACTTATCGAAAATGGGAGCGGCAGAAGGCCGACCGTTCGAACCAATATTGGCCTCCAACTCAAGTACTTCGTAACCCCTAAGTGAAATAAGATCTACCCCTTGATAGAATTGTCCCGTCTGTTGGGAGAAACCGTCTCCACCCAACTGAAACTGCTCGAAGGGGGATAGGCCAATATCGCCGTTGTAGGATCCGATGAGTCCCATTTTAGCAGCTACCCTCAAAACGAGTTTGTCGTTGACCAGAGGAGTAAACCATTCTGCGTTGAAACGCCATTTGTGGTATTCTAGGAATTTGAACCGTTCCTCGATAGAGAGCTTCGAATAATCTCTCTTGCTAAATAAAGAATAAGGTAAGGTCGCTTGTAAGGACAAAGAAATACGAGAACCCGAGCGTGGGAAAATAGGATCGTTGATGGTACTTCGGGTAATGGTTTGATTGAGGCTAATGTTGTAGTAAGTTCCATCCGTAATAAACTCACCCGTAGATAATTGGAAAGCACCAATCGTATAGTTGCGTAGATCCAATTTCTGCATGGTCAGGGTCGTGTTGGAGATGAAGTTATCATCTGGGAATTTCAAACGAGTTCCGAGGCCAATAGAAACCCCGAGAATATTGAATCGAGCAGCGTTTTCACCAATACCACCCGTCAAACGATTGAAAAAAGTTGAAACACTAAAGGAAGTGGGTTTTTTTCCACCCAACCAAGGCTCCGTAAACGACATGTTGTAGGACTGATACTGACTTCCACTGGTTTGTGCTCTTAGTGATAGTCGTTGACCATCTCCCTGAGGCAGCGGACTCCAAGCTTCCTTGTTGAAAATATTTCGTAGCGAGAAATTATTGAAAGAAACCCCCAGTGTTCCGATGACACCACGACCTCCACCTGCCCAACCAGCAGACAGCTCCAGCTGATCAGAAGGCTTTTCTTCAACGACGTATTCGATGTCTACCGTTCCCCTTTGAGGATTGACGGGCGTATTGATTTGCAGTGCTTCGGGGTTAAAATAGCCTAAGTTGATGATTTCTCTTTGTGATCGAATGATGTCGGAGCGACTAAATTTGGCGCCAGGGCGGGTTCTCAATTCACGTCGGATAACGTGTTCGTGAGTTCGGTCATTACCTCGAACAATGACTTTATCAATGGTCGCTTGTGGCCCCTCGTAAATTCGAATCTCCAGATCAATCGAGTCCTCGACGATTGACGTTTCTACGGGATCAACCCGAAAGAACAAGTATCCATTATCGAGGTACAGTGTACTGACATCTCGACCATCCAAGCTAAAGCTCAATCGGGTGTCGAGTAGTTCCTGATTGTAAACATCTCCCTTGGCGATGCCCAAAACACTGGAAAGGGTTCGAGTATCGTAAATAGAGTTGCCTTTCCAAGTGATGTTGCGGAAGAAGTAGCGGTTGCCTTCGTCTACATTGATATGTACACGGAGATGACCATCATCACCCCGCCAGATGCTATCATTGACGATAATGGCATCTCTAAAACCAATGGTATTGTAGTAATTGATGATGTTTTTCTTGTCTTGGGTATATTCCTCTTTTACCAACTTGGAAGAAGCGAAAATTTTTCTTTTTCTACGCGTTCCCTTCATCAGCTTTCGCAGTTTTTTTGACTTGATATTATCATTGCCCTTGAAAGTGATGTCTTTAATCTTCACACGATCTTTTTTGTCCACATTGAAGACCAAGCGCACGGCGTTGATATTTCGTTCGTCTCTGATTTCGTCTACTCTGACCTCCGCATCCAAATACCCTTTTTCTCGATAGAAACTTACAATTCCGTTTTGTGCGTTCACCTTCGCATTTTCGGTAACGATATTTCCCTTGAGTAAGTGTCGAGCAATAATGGCGTTCAGATCGTCATGTTTCGACTTCTTGACACCTTGAAAGGAATGACGGATATAGCGAGGGCGTTCTTGAACAATAATTTCCAGGAAAATAATGTCACCGACGCTTTTCTCTTTGAGAATTTGTACATCCGTAAAGAGGCGGAGCTTCCACAAGGCACGAATGGCTTTGGGGAGTTCTGTTCCTGGAACTTTTAGTTGATCTCCTACTTTGAGACCAGTCACGGCAATCAGTGCATTGGCATCACTGAATTTAGCACCACTTACTTTGATGCCTCCAACTTCGTATTGCTGGGGTTCAGAATAGTTGAAATTAGGGGGTATGGTATCCGTTTGGGCAAAACCATAGCCACAAAATAAGCATAGAATATATAGTAAAAGTACGGTACGATTTGATCTCATTCTAACTACTGTTTTAGTATGGCAGTATGCTCAATTTTTACAAGGATTGACAATACAGTGAGCGATGCACTAACAATAACGGGCATTTACATGCTCTGTTGCTAGCGAAAGGTGCAAAAAAGTATGGAATGGTTGTCTAGGGGACCAATTGCTCGCTGATTTTGCCAAAGCGTCTTTCTCTTTTTTGAAAATCAATAATGGCCTCGTATAAATTTTCCTTCCGGAAATCCGGCCAGAAAATAGAGGTAAAGTATAATTCAGCATAAGCAATTTGCCACAATAAGAAATTGCTTAATCGGGATTCTCCACTGGTTCGGATCAACAATTCAGGGTCGGGAATTTGATGGGTGCTTAAAGCAGAGGCAAAGACATCTTCGTCGATATCCTCTGGTTTGAGCACTCCCGCTTTGACTTGTTGCCCCAAAGCTTTAGCGGCTTCTTTGATTTCCCATTTGGCACTGTAATTAAGGGCCAAAACTAGGGTCATCCGATCGTTATCTTTGGTATCTTCAATGCCTTTGAGCAACGCTTTTTTACTCCGATTGGGAAGTCGATCCAAATCACCAATAGCACGAAGCCGAATTTTATTTTTGTTGAGTGTATTGATTTCTTTTTTGATGGTTTCTACCAAAAGCGTCATCAATGCACTGACTTCTTTGGGGGGGCGATTCCAGTTTTCAGTGGAAAAAGCATAAAGCGTCAAGTAGCCTACACCAAGTTCAGCCGCGGCTTCTGTGACTTCTTGTACTGCCTTTACCCCATTGCGATGCCCAAAGACCCTAGGCTTGTTGTGCTGTTTGGCCCAACGTCCATTGCCATCCATGATCACTGCAATGTGTCTGGGCAATTTGTTAAGATCAATTTGGGATTTTAAATCCATGAAGCACCACATTTTTTACGAGTATTCCAGCTATGAAAGCCGCAAAAAAGACGTTTTGCGGTTTTACACAGAGAAAAATCCGCACAAAAATACGAAAACTATCTTAGAATTAGGCGAATTAATGAGCTAGTCCACTGAGCTTTAACAAACCTTTAAGGTCGGTATCCATCGGATGAAAGGGCGCTTTGCTGTAAAAAACGAGTGCTTTTAATGATTTTTGAAAATAGGGAGTTCCAAGTGGAAACCTACCTGGGAACAGTCCGTTAATTAATGAATTACTTTTTGATTTACTGGCTAAACTATTGTATTTTTGTTAGCCAAACTAAGGCTGATTAAATCAATTCAATGAATAACAAAAGCATTACGAAAACGACTGACAATTCCACCCTGGAATTCGATGATTTCGACTATGAAAGACCTTCAATGGAGGTTTTCTCAGCCACCTTTAAAACCCTTTTGAAAGACTTTGGGGCCGCTACAAACTTCGAAGAACAGAATCGCCTTTTCGAACAAATTAATGTGATGCGAAAGGACTATTCCTCGATGTACAATATTTGTCACATTAGACACACGATCAATACTAAGGATGATTTTTACGAGAAAGAAAACAACTTTTTCGATACCAATAACCCTTCTTTTGCCGCATTAGTCAACGAGTTTTACCAATTATTACTTCAATCTCCCTTCCGCAATGAATTAGAAAAAAAGTGGGGCAATCAGCTATTTACGATTGCAGAGTTGAGCCTAAAAACTTTTGAACCAATTATTTTGGAAGATTTGCAGAAGGAAAACCTATTGAGTAGCGACTATGTGAAACTCAAGGCCTCTGCGGTAATCGCCTTTCAAGGCAAAGAATACAATCTCGCTTCCCTGTCCCCTTTCGAAATTTCAAAAGATCGAGCTACTCGAAAAGCAGCAGCAGAGGCCAAATGGGCTTTTTATGCTCAGAATGAAGAACAGATTGAAGAGATCTTTGATAAACAAGTGAATGTTCGACACCAAATCGCACAGAAATTGGGTTATGACAATTTTGTTGATCTGGGTTATGCCAGAATGATTCGCTCCGATTACAATCCGGAAATGGTGGCTAACTTTCGCAAGCAAGTCAAGGACTTCATCGTTCCCATTTCGATTGAATTGTTGGAGCGTCAGCGGAAACGCCTGAAATTGGACGAACTCAAATATTACGATCTCGATTTTCGCTTTCCCTCTGGCAATCCAAAACCAAAGGGGGATCCCGATTGGATTGTTGAGAACGCAGGAAAAATGTACGGAGAGTTGTCCCATGAGACCAAAGAATTCTTTGAATTCATGAGAAACAATCGACTCATGGATTTGGTCAATCGAGAGGGTAAAGCCACGGGAGGGTATTGTACTTTTATTGATAAATACAAATCGCCTTATATTTTCTCTAACTTCAACGGAACGAGCGGAGATATCGATGTTTTGACCCACGAGGCGGGTCATGCCTTTCAGGTATACTCTAGTCGTCATTTGGGGCCAAGAGAATACAATTGGCCGACCTATGAGGCTTGCGAAATTCATTCGATGAGCATGGAATTTTTTACTTGGCCATGGATGCACCTGTTTTTTGAGGAAGATACCGAAAAATACAAGTTTGCTCATCTATCGGGTACTTTGCTATTTTTACCCTATGGCGTGGCCGTTGATGAATTTCAACACTTTGTGTACGAGCACCCTCAAGCAAGTCCCGCCGAACGAAACCAAGCCTGGAAAGTCATCGAAGCGAAATATTTGCCCAAGCGGGATTACGATGGGAATGCTTATCTTGAAGGTGGTCGATTCTGGCAACGACAAAGCCATATTTTTAGCACGCCATTCTACTACATTGACTATACGCTAGCCCAAATTTGTGCTTTTCAGTTCTGGAAACGAGATCGGGAGAATCATCAGAGCGCCTGGCAGGATTATTTACGGCTTTGCCGTGTGGGAGGAAGCATGTCTTTCTTAGAATTAATCAAATTGGCCAATCTTCAATCTCCCTTCGAAGATGGTTGTGTAGAATCGGTAGTTGGCGAGATAAAAAATTGGTTAGATCAGGTTGATGATCAAGACTTTTGATAAACAGTTGTCGTTTAAATTTGTTACGAAACCGATTCTTAATCGTCTAATAGTTAACTAATTTTCGTAAATAAGGAGGGCAAAAACGCTTAAGTAAAAGATCTGTATGTAAGTGGGGGACCTCAATTTTTGCCCTTGAAATGGAGAAAAGCGGGTAAAAGTTCGATTTTCTCAATACATTAAGATAATTTTGAATATTGAAACACCTATTTCCTTGGCTAGAGATAAACCATGATCTCCCATGTATGACATAATACTCAGTTTTATAACGGCATTTGTACTCACCTATTTCGCTATTCCCTCCATTATTCACATTGCCCGGGTAAAAAATCTTTGTGATGAACCAGGAGAACGGAGATCACACAGCACTAGTATTCCTACATTGGGAGGAATTGCCATTTTTGCCGGAGTTATCTTTTCCATCATCCTTTGGGCACCATTTAAGGCCTTTGGAGATCTTCAGTACATTCTTTGTTCCTTCATCATTATCTTCCTAATTGGAGCAAAAGATGATATTTTACCCATTTCACCAACGAAAAAGCTCATTGGAGAAATTCTGGCAGCAGCAATACTCGTTTTTAAGTCCAATGTCAAATTAACCAGTTTGTACGGAATTTTTGGGATTTATGAACTCCCCGAAATGGTGAGCATTGTCCTTTCGATTTTTACCATTTTAGTCATCATCAACGCCTTCAACCTTATCGATGGAATCAATGGTTTATCTGGAAGTATTGGAACCCTGATTGCCATCACTTTGGGGACTTGGTTTTTGGTTATAGACCGTTTGGATTTGGCCATTGTCGCTTATGCCCTGGCGGGCGCGGTGATTGCTTTTCTCAAGTACAATGTCACGCCCGCTAAAATCTTTATGGGCGATACTGGAGCCTTGCTAATCGGATTGGTCTGCTCCATTCTAGCCATCAAATTCATTGAAATCAACGAACAACTTGCAGCTACCGTCAAAGTTCCGGGCTACATTCCTGAGCCAGGTAGTGATTATCGGCCCTACATTTTCAAAGCTGTACCTGCCGTCGCGATTGGCATTATGATTTTGCCCTTATTTGACACCCTTCGGGTTTTTATCATGCGTTCCTTGAAAGGAAAATCGCCCTTGTACCCCGATCGTACCCATATTCATCACTTGTTGTTGGATTATGGATTTACCCATATGCAGGCCACTACCATTCTGGTTTTTGTCAACATCTTCTTCATTGGTGTTGTCGTTTCCCTACAAAGTTTGGGTTCCGTCATTTTACTTTTGCTCATCTTTAGCTTAGCTACTTTAATGTCTGCCTTTTTATTTTATTCCGTTTCTCGTAAAAAGCTAAAACAAGCGGCTTCCTAGATGTTCCATTTCCTTTGGGTATTTTTAGGGGGTGGCATTGGTAGCCTCCTCCGTTATGGCATCGCTCAGTCCTTGACCTACCTCGGATGTCCTCCCGTTGCTACCTTCTTGGCCAATGCTTTGAGCTGCATTTTACTGGGCTTCCTAACAGCGCTTAGCCTCAAGACTGATTTGGATCAAAACTACAGATTGTTCCTCATGACGGGCCTCTGCGGTGGATTCAGTACTTTTTCTACCTTTACCAATGAGACTTACCAACTCTTTCAAAATGGCGAATTTGTATACGCTTTGGTCAATATTTTTGGAAGTGTTTTGCTTTGCTTATTTTGTATTTTCATTGGGATGAAAATGGCTGGACTCTTGGCCTTATCAGATTGATGCTATATCGCATGTTCGTCCTCTAAATGTCGCTTTGATGGGCCTCTTTTTTTTGGATATCCTGGTTCTTTTCGGAGTTGTACTCAGTTTCTTCTTGGTGGTACTTCTCTTTAGTTCGAAATCTTTTAGAAGTGATGTACATCAGTACTTTGCCCTGACCATTATTTCTTTGAATTGTTGGTTGACCTATACCTACTTTGAAGACTTTGTTCCGGCCAATGGAGTCTTGGAAATCATTAGTTGGGACTTTTTGTTTCCTTTCTCCTTCATGATGTACATCTTAAAAGCCGTCAAGGATCCTCTGGGCGAACAAAAAAGAATTTGGTTGTTGGCGCTCCCTTGCCTTTTGCTTACTGCGGTTCAATCTTTTAGTTTCTTTTTTGATTTCGATCCTTTTGATTGGCTAGCCAATGGCGATGAAGAAAAAATGTGGATGTGGATTGAGATGAGAGCGTTTAGTTTTCTGCCTTATTCGATTGTTTTGATTGGTTTTTCTTATCTAAAAGTTAGCAAGGCTAAACAACTGGACAAAGACGAGAAGTGGTGGCTAAAGTTCAACAGTTTATTTCTAGTCGTTTTTGTACTCAGCTGGATTTTTGGTGATCCAATAGATTTCCTCTTTGATATTGCGATTTGGCCTTATATCCTGTACGGCCTAGCTATGTTTTTGATTGTGGTAACTTACTTGGGAATTCATCACCTTAATATCTCTGAACAAAGGAGGCAAATTCGAGGATTACAGATCGCTGTGGAAGCTGTGCCACCGCAAGAAATGGAGCGAGCAGCTTCGCTGACAGAGGAGGAGACTTCCCCCTCTTCTCCGAAAACCAACAAAAAAATACAAATGCTTGATACTTTGATGGTAGATAACCAACTTTATCTTCAACAAAGTCTGAGTCGTAGGATGCTTGCCGATCAGTTGGGGATCAGCGAAGGCTATTTGAGTGAATTGTTGAAAACGGAATTACAAACCAACTTCAACGACTACATCAATGCATTTCGAGTCAGGCGAGCCATGAAAATGTTGGGAGACGAGCAATTTGATTTATTTTCCATCGAGGCCATTGGCTATGAAGCGGGTTTTAAGACCAAAAGTGTTTTTTATACTGCGTTTAAAAGGTGGACTCAAAAGACGCCAGGAAGCTATCGAAAAGCCTTAAAGTCGTCCTAAATTGTCAGAATATTGAGAATTCCGTACTGGAATTAGGGGTAAGGATCCAATATTTATTAAAAATGATGGTTTATTTGCAAACACATTTAATCAATCCAAAAGTATATGAACCCGATCTCACTCAATAGCAAGAATGGGCTAAAACCCCTCACTATCTTAGCCATTTGTTTTTTATTCAGCAGCGTTTTTTTCTGCTGTGATGAGGAAGAGCCACCGATTGTCTCCTTCGAGTCTTTAAATAAGATCATGCCGCTGGGAGCGTCCAGAGTCGAAGGTGCCCGCCCCGACTTCGAAAGCTTTCGCTATGAATTATGGAAATTGATGACTGACAATACTTGGGACTTTGACTATATTGGTACGTTGGAAGATGAAGCTACTTATCCTTCTTTTTCGGGAGCAGATTTTGATCCCGAACACGAGGGAAGAGGAGGCTGGACTTCTGGGCAAATCCTGGAAGGGATTGAAGGCTGGCTTGATCAAGCAGGGGCACCAGATATTGTTTTGTTTAGTTCACCCGGTGGAAATGATGCCTTGACTGCGCTACCCTACGATCAGACTGTATCCAATATCAACGCTATCATAGACATTTTGCAAGCAGCCAATCCCAACATTACCATTCTGATCGAACAAATGGCCCCAGGACGCTCCGATTTGATGACCGCAGAATTACTGAATTATTTTGGGCAACTGCAGCAAGAAGTACTTATCATCGCCGACGAAAAATCGACAAATACCTCGGAGATCATTCCCATTGATATGTTCACGGGCTTTGATGATACTTTTCTTGCCGACGATGTACATTACAATGAAGAGGGTGCTTCATTTATCGCCAACCGCTATTATGATGTCCTTCAGAACAAATTAAAGCGTTAATGCATTAGTTGAAGGATCAAGTCAGCACCAATAAAAAGATCCCAAAGTTGACTATCAATCAACTTTGGGATTTCTGTTTAAAAGAAAAGGAAAAGCTATTGGGCCAATCTCCCTTCAATCCCCAAATTCACTTCTTCATTAAAATCAATTTGCCAAATTCACCTCAATCCCCAAGCTCACCTCTTCATTCAAATCAATTTGATCTCCCGTTACAGACTCACGGAGATGAAGCGCAGAAGCCAAGGTTTCATTGCAGATATAATCGCTAAAGTGATCTACCGCAGAGCTAATGGCTTCGTGTTTTTCTAGAGTCACTACGATTTTATCGGTGACATTGAAGTCTTTGCTCTTCCGTAGGTTTTGGATGCGATTGATCAACTCGCGGGCGGTGCCCTCGGCCAGCAACTGATCGGTAAGCGTAATGTCCATTGCCACAGTTAGGGGGCCATCACTGGCGACAAGCCAACCGGGAATATCTTGAGTTGTAATTTCAAAATCTTCTAGGGTAAGATCGAATTGTTCTTCTCCGATCGTCAATTGATAACCACCCGCTTTCACGATCGCCGCGATATACTCTTGACCAAAACCATTGATGACCTGGGCGGCCGCGTTCATGTTTTTTCCCAAACGTCTACCTAATGTTTTGAAATTGGGCTTGATGCCTTTTTTGATGATGCCACTAGTGTCCGTAATGTATTCCAATTCTTTTACATTGACTTCCGAAAGGATCAGATCCTTAACCCCATCTACTTGCAATTGAAAATTTTGGTCCAGAACTGGCAGCATGATTTTTCGTAATGGCTGTCTCACTCGGATGCGTTCTTTTTTGCGTAAGGATAGTACCAAGGAAGAAATGCGTTGAGCATAGTCCATTCTTTGCTCCAATGCTTTATCCATCAACGACTCTTGAGCACTCGGAAAATCGGCTAAGTGTACAGACTCTGCTTTTTCTTTTTGCGTGACGGTATTGAAATTATTGTATAGCCAATCCGAAAAGAAAGGAGCAACGGGAGCCATCAGCTTGGCAATGGTCGTCATACAAGTATAAAGGGTTTGGTAAGCAGCGATTTTGTCGGTACTGTATTCGCCTTTCCAGAATCGTCTCCGACAGAGTCGAACATACCAATTACTGAGGTGTTCGTCAACAAAATTTTGGATGCGCCGAGTCGCATTGGTCGCTTCGTAGTCGGCATAGTCGGCTTCTACCTCTTTGATCAAAGTATTGAGTAAAGAGATGATCCAGCGATCAATTTCTGGACGATCAGCCAGGGTGACTTCTGCCTCTTTATAGGAAAAACCATCGATGTTGGCATACAGGGTAAAGAAAGAATAAGTATTGTACAGCGTTCCAAAAAACTTGCGTTGTACTTCCTGAATGCCACTAACATCAAACTTCAGATTGTCCCAGGGCTGCGCATTGGACAACATGTACCAGCGCGTTGCATCGGCACCATATTGGGCCAGTGTTTCGAATGGCTCGACAGCATTGCCCAAGCGTTTTGACATTTTTTGGCCATTCTTATCTTGTACCAGACCGTTGGAAACCACATTTTTAAAAGCCACACTATCAAAAGCCATCACGGCAATAGCGTGTAGGGTGTAAAACCAACCTCGGGTTTGATCGACTCCCTCGGCAATGAAATCTGCGGGAAAATTTTGTTTGAACTTTTCCTGATTTTCAAAAGGATAATGCCATTGGGCGTAGGGCATGGAGCCGGAGTCGAACCAGACATCGATCAAATCTTTTTCTCGATACATTGGTGCTCCGTTCTCTGCGACCAAAACCACATCGTCGATGTAGGGGCGGTGCAAATCTTTGGGAACCTCCTGGTTTTTACCTAATTTTTCATTGGCTTCAGCAATTGCGGCTTGCAGCTCGGCTACCGAGCCGATACAGCGTTGTTGTTTTCCATCTTCTGTCATCCAAATGGGGAGCGGAATACCCCAAAAACGGGAACGAGACAAGTTCCAGTCCTGTAAATTTTCCAACCATTTACCAAAACGTCCTTCACCAGTAGAAGCTGGTTTCCAGTTGATGGTTTTATTGAGCTCAAACATGCGTTCTTTCATAGAAGCTGCTCGAATAAACCAGCTATCCAAGGGATAATACAGAACGGGTTTATCCGTTCGCCAGCAATGTGGATAGCTGTGTAAATATTTTTCTACTTTGAATGCTCGATTCTCGGTTTTCAACTTGATGGAGATCAAAACATCTGCACTTTTTTCTGGCCTTTCTTCGTCCGAATAATATTCATTTTTGACACTTATTCCGGCAAACTCACCGACTTCTGGACGGAACTTCCCTTGCAAATCAACCAGGGGAACTGGATCGTCATTTTCATCTAACACCAGCATCGCGGGTATACCCGTCTCTTTCCCTACCATTGCATCATCAGAACCAAAAGTTGGAGCGATGTGAACAATTCCGGTACCGTCGTCAGTGGTCACAAAACTACCTGGTACAACTCTGAAAGCCTGGTCGGCATCCTTGTAAGGCAAAACAAAAGGCAATAGCTGTTCGTAACGGATATCTACCAGCGTTTCCCCCTTGAACTCATCAAGGATTTTGTAGGGAATTTTCTTGTCGCCAGTAGTATAACTGAGTGCCTCTCCTTCCTCCAAGGGCCGATACTTTCCACTCAACTGTTTACCCACCAAGGCTTTGGCCAAAACAATATTGATGGGTTCTTGGGTGTATTGGTTCCAAGTTTGTACAAAAACGTAATCAATCTTTTTGCCCACGGCCAATGCAGTATTGGAGGGGAGCGTCCATGGAGTCGTCGTCCAAGCAAGGATAAATACCTCTCCTGGTCCTGCTTGGTTGAAGAGGAATTGGGATTGCTCATTTTCGAGCAATTTGAATTGGGCGATCGCGGAAGTGTCCGTCACATCCTGATAGGCTCCGGGCATATTGAGCTCATGTGAGCTCAGACCTGTTCCTGCGGCCGGAGAATAAGGCTGGATGGTGTATCCCTTGTACAGCAAATCTTTATCGTAGAGTCGTTTGAGCAAATACCAAACGGATTCGATGTAATTGTTTTCGAAAGTGATGTATGGATTTTCCAGATCCACCCAGTAGCCCATTTTGCGGGTAATATCATCCCACATGTCTTTGTAGCGCATGACGGTTTCTCGACAAGCCTTATTGTAATCATCTACCGAAATTTTCGAACCGATATCTTCTTTGGTGATGCCCAACTCTTTTTCTACACTTAGTTCGATGGGAAGGCCATGAGTATCCCAGCCGCCTTTGCGATCTACTCTTTTCCCCTTCATGGTCTGGAATCTACAAAACAAATCTTTTACGGTTCTAGCCATGACGTGGTGAATACCGGGTTTACCATTGGCAGATGGTGGTCCTTCGTAGAACACAAAGCTATTGTTGGGATCTTTTTGGTCGACACTTTTTTCAAAAATATCATTGGCTTCCCAAAAGGCCAGAACTTCCCGATCTATTTCTGGCAGATTTAATCCTTCAAAGGTTTTGTACATGATGGTTGATATTTTAACAGATACTACGGCTTGCAAGTCAATTTGGATACAAATTCGCTGGTAAAAAGCGTTGCAAATATAGCCAAGTAAAATTTAAAAATTCTTATGGTCCACACCAAAACAAAAAAGCGCTGGCAAATCTAAGAATCTGCCAGCGCTCTTTCAATAATATACATTATTCATTCACAGATCGCGGCAGGATCTTTGATTGATAATGCTAATTATTATATTTGAGTGAAATTTCATTATTACTTTATTCTGCTCTCAAATTTAGAACATATTTTTATTAACCGCAAGCGCACAGTAGAAAACATATGGGACCACTTTGGGGAATTGACCTCGGAGGCACCAAAATTGAAGGTGTCATTTTGGATGGAATTGACCAGCCACAAGTACTAAAAAGGTTGAGAGTACCTACCGAACAACATTTGGGCTATGATCACATCATCAATCAGATTGTCAAACTCGTGGAAGTGATGATTGCCGAAACGGGAATTAGGCCAAGTAAAATAGGAATGGGTACCCCGGGCACGCTAGAACCGTCTACTCAAAGACTGAAAAACTGCAATACTACCGTTCTGAACGGGATGATGCTTCAAAGAGATTTGGAAAGGGCGCTAAATATTCCAATCAGAATGGCCAATGATGCCAACTGTTTTGCCGTTGCAGAAACCAAACTAGGGGTAGTCAATGATTTGATCCCCGACGCAAAAGTGGTCTTTGGCGTAATCATGGGAACTGGAGTTGGTGGAGGCTTAGTCATTAATGGTGAGGTAATCAACGGGCTACAAGGCATTGCGGGGGAATGGGGACACAATTTTTTGGATGAATCCGGAGGAGCCTGCTATTGTGGCAAAACGGGCTGTGTCGAGACCCTTTTATCGGGACCAGCTAATGAACGTTATTACGAAAATTTAATGGGGATTCCCTTAAAATTGCATGAAATTGTTGATCGACACAAAGAAGGGAATGATGAAATAGCAACAAAAACGGTTAATCGCTTGTTGCATTTCTTTGGGAAGGGCATAGCCAGTATCATCAATCTAATCGATCCTGATGCGATTGTCCTTGGAGGCGGATTGGGAAATATCGACTTGTTATATACCGATGGCGTCTGGGAAGTAGAAAAGCATTTATTTAATCATACCCTAGAAACGCCCTTTTTGAAACCCAAATTAGGAGATAGTGCTGGAGTATTTGGAGCTGCTTTGTTGTAAAATTTATCCACGGCCAAAATAACTATGTTACAAACCAAAGACTTACAATACACTTATTCTGGTAGCCAGGCTTTATACTTTCCTGATATCGACTGTCAAAAGGGAGAACAGTGCTTGCTTTTGGGACAGTCGGGTAGTGGAAAAACGACTCTGCTACATTTACTGGGTGGTTTGCGCAAAGTAGAACGAGGAGAGGTCATCGTTGCGGGTAAAGATTTAAAAAAATTGGGTGCGGGCCAATTAGATCGTTTTCGTGGGCAACATATCGGAATTATTTTTCAACAATCTCATTTTGTTAGAGCGCTTAGGGTGAAGGAGAATTTAGCCCTCGCGCAAAGCCTTGCGGGGCGTCCGACTGATGTACGACGCATCCAACAACTTTTGGAGCGACTCAACATTGGCCACAAACTCAATGCTCGTACCGACTCCCTAAGTTTGGGTGAACAGCAAAGAGTAGCCATTGCTAGGGCTTTGGTCAACAAGCCATCGATCATTTTGGCGGATGAACCCACCTCTGCACTCGATGATTATAACTGTGAAGAAGTCATTCGATTGCTCGAAACTCAAGCCAAAGAAGAACAAGCTACGCTCTTAATCGTCACCCATGATGGACGATTAAAAGATCGTTTTGAACGCAAAATATTGTTGGACGCTCAAAACTTCTCTTCATGAATTCTTTAAAGCTGAGTTGGAAAAATCAGGTCAATAAGCCGCTCTCCATGTTATTGAGTCTCATCTTATTTGCCTTGGGCGTAGGGTTGATCTCTATTTTGCTGATACTCAATCAGCAAGTTCAGGAAAAATTTACCAAAAACTTGGCAGGTATTGATCTCGTCATTGGCGCAAAGGGGAGTCCTTTGCAACTGATCTTGTGTAATATGTATCACATTGATGCACCCACGGGTAATATTCCGATTAAATCTGCCAGACCCTTTTTGAATCCACAACATCCCCTGATTAAACTTGCCGTTCCTCTTTCTCTGGGAGATAGTCACGAATCTTTTCGCATTGTGGGAACGATTCATGAATATGTTGATTCTATTTTTGGTGGTCAATTGAGCCAAGGAAAATTATGGGAAAATGACTTTGAGGTCACAGTCGGCGCGACTGTGGCTGATCAACTGGGTCTCCAACTAGGGGATCGATTTTATAGTTCTCACGGGTTTCAAAACGATGGCATCAATATTCACGATCACGGTGAGGGATTCAAAGTTGTCGGTATTCTACAGGCGCATGGATCGGTGTTGGATCAATTGATATTGACCAATACGGCATCGATATGGAAGGTCCACGACCATGAGGAACACGATCATGAGGATCATT
>JBCCSR010000011.1:0-20617 GCA_039199865.1 Bacteroidota bacterium | reverse complement strand
TGACCTTAAAGATAGCTAATTTTTGTGGATTGACAGAAAAAATACGTCGGCGGGCGATTTGGTATAAACATTAATCCTCATAAGAATCTTTTTTCTAAAAAAAATGCAGGATATTTGTGCTAAATTCCAAAAATCGAGCAATCAATACTTCTAACTGTCCGTAAAAATATGTAATTTTAAGGTTTGAGAATCAAAATATCATTCCTGATTGCTTACCCGTTTCAAAATGATTCGATTTTCTTCGCCTCCTGAACCCTCTAGTCAGGATTTCTAGAAAGAAATGGGTAAATCTTACAGTTTTTATAGACGTTACAATTTTTACTGAAATAGTAGTTGTATTGATGCAAGACTGTCAGCCGTTGAAACGATAGTTCAGCTTGCATTTTTGCCAAAACGAATAATGTTACCTTTCAGCCCATGAAACATTCACTAATGCATTTCGCACTGGTCAGTACCGTTTTCATTGCCAACGTATTGTCGTTCAATTTTTCGGTACACTGGACTCAGTTTTTTGTTTCCTGGAAAACCAAAACCGACACTCCGCATACGCACCACTTCACGCAACAGACGGATGCCGATGCTCCTGTTTTCCAAACCCTAAATCTCAATCTTTCTTCCGAAAGCCCTACTGCTCTTGAAGCAGATTCGCTTATTCTAGTAGAATTGTACAATAGTACTACAGCAAGTTTGCCTTGGGACTTTGGACAAAACTGGTTTTTTAGCCAATCCGTACGCGACTGGAATGGCGTGACCCTTGATGCCTCCGGCTGCGTTACCCACATTGAATTGGTCAATGTCGGAATGAATGGTCCACTTCCTAGTTCCATCGGAAATTTAGCTTGCCTGGAAGTCCTGGATCTCGGACGAAACCGACTTGTTGGTCCTATTCCCAATTCCGTCGGCAATCTTTCCAATCTCGAAGTATTTAAAATCAACGATAACTTTAGTGTCACCTCGGGAATGAGCGGA
Source organism: Bacteroidota bacterium (assembly GCA_039199865.1). GTDB lineage: Bacteria > Bacteroidota > Bacteroidia > Chitinophagales > Saprospiraceae > JALZUU01. The sequence continues at coordinate 19,648 of JBCCSR010000011.1, read as the reverse complement.
CAGATCCCCAAAGAACTGGGTGATCTAAGTAGTTTGACAGCGCTTTGGCTGGACGGTAACCGCTTTACCGATACCATCCCTAAAGAACTGGGCCGCCTGAGCAATCTCGGAACTTTATTCCTAGATGAAAATGAATTTGAAGGTGCCGTTCCCGATTCTTTTGTTCATCTCACGAATCTGACCAAACTCGATATTTTTAGCAATAAACTCGATAGCTTACCCGATTTGTCTAGCATCAATTCGCTGTTCATTCAAAACAATCGTTTCGAAATACAGAATAACCGATTTACTTTTGACGACATCCTACCCAACACGGGTACTGCTCTGGGGGATAATTATCAGCCGCAAGATTCCATTCTTCAAGAGCAAACCGTCTCTCTCTTTACGGGCGCTTCCTATCGGATCGAGCTGGGCATTGATGCAGGTATTTCCAATAATACTTATCGATGGTACAAAGATGGGATTCAGCTAGTTCCCACCACGAACGTCAATTTTCTGGACCTTAGTCCAGTACAACTGACAGACGCTGGAGTATACAGATGTGAAGTGACCAACATAGGCGCACCTTTGTTAACTCTGTATAGCCGAAATGTAACCATCCTGGTCAATTGTGGTACCAGCATCAGCAATATCAATACCCCCATCTGTCAAGGAGAAGAAATTATTATCAATGGCAATACTTACGATTGCAATAATCTGGATGGAACAGAATTCATTTCTGGTGGTGATCAATATGGTTGTGATTCCATCATCAATGTCATGTTGACTTGTAGCCAACCAGTAACCATTGATTCCATGCCGACGATTTGTCCAGATGGATTCATCGTAGTGAATGGACAGACCTACGACATCAATAATCCCGAGGGATGGGAAGTCATTAGTAATGGTGTAGGTTGTGATACGACCATTCATGTCGATCTTGCCTTTTACTCCACTACCGCTTCTAGTACATTGAACGAAACCATTTGCCGTACGGACAGCGTCGTTGTCAACGGAACCATCTATAATTTTATCAACGATAGTGGAACCGAAATTTTAAATGATGCCAGTTTTCGTGGCTGTGATTCAGTGGTTACAGTCGATCTCAATTTTTACAATGAAGTCATTGAAACCTTTGATCAAATGTTGTGTTCAGGTGGGAGCATTACCGTCAATAATGTTGTTTACGACGAAAGCAATCCAATGGGGAGAGATACGATCTTGGGGGTGGCAGAAAATGGTTGCGATTCCATTGTGGTGATCGATCTAAGTTTTGGAGCTTTTGCCAGTTCAAATCTAGATATCACCATTTGCCCCGGAGATTCGATAGACATCAACGGGACCATTCACGATGTTGATTTTCCTTCCTCTGTCGATACCTTGATTGGAGCAGGTTTCAACGGCTGTGATTCTCTGATCTTTATTAATGTTGACTTTTTTGACGAAAACCGAGTTTTCTTTGCTCCCTTCCTCTGTGATGGAGAAGTGGTCAACATCAATGGAACCGATTATGGTCAGCCCCCATTTCCCACTTCGGGGATAGAAATTTTTGATATGTCCCCTGATTGTGATTCGATTGTCGAAGTCTTCCTTAATTTTTTTCCTCCCATTGGCGATACTTTTATTGAACCAACCCTCTGTGACTGCGAACCTTTTGTTTTCAACGGTACAACTTATGATTGTAACAACCCGACGGGAACGGAAGTCGTTACGGGCGTTGCTGCCAATGGTTGTGATTCTACCTACCAAATCAATCTCAATTATCTTCCACAAGTGACTGGTTCACTCACGCTTTCCATTTGTGATGGAGGTTCCATCGTTTACAATGGGACTACTTATGATACCAGCAATACTTCTGGTACGGAAACTGTCGACGATGCTGCTCCCAATGGTTGTGATTCCATTGTCGATGTCAGCGTCCTGTTTTTTACTCCAGTTCCTGGGGAAGTAAACGAAATTGTTTGTGAAGGAGAGAGTTTTGAATTCAACGGAACAGTCTACGATACCAATATGCCCACCGGACTGGAAACGCTTTCGATTTCAGGATTGGGAGGCTGTGATTCAACGGTCAATTTCACGCTATCCTTCTACCCCGAAAATCCAATGGGCAATTATGCCGAAGTAATTTGTCCAGGAAGTAGTATCGAAATTGGTGGACAAATTTTTGATGAAGATACGCCAACCGGAACCGTCAATGTTGATGGTGCCCTAAATGGTTGTGATTCATTGGTAGAAGTCAGCATCAGTTTCTTTCCGGAAGCGACCGATCAATTGGATACGACAATTTGTGCATCTGCCAGCTTTACTTTCAATGGAACGCTATATGGCAATGGAGGACTAATGAGTGGAACAGAAATCGTTACTGGCGGAAGCAATAATGGCTGCGATGTAGCGGTCAGTGTCAATGTTTCTACCTTTAGTATTCCTACCGGAAATTTTTCCCCAACCATTTGTAGCGGAGAGAGCTTCATTTTCAATGGTACCCTTTACGGAACAGGAGGTTTGGACAATGGAACAGAAGCCTTGACAAGTTTCCAAGAATGCGATTCCCTCGTGGAAGTCAACGTCAGCTACTTCCCTGCGTCACAAGTTGGGGTCTTCGCCCCTACGATTTGTGCCAACGCAGATACGCTTTACAATGGCGTCCTTTACGATGCTGGAAACGCCTCTGATCTCGTCGTACTCAATGGAGTAAGCAATCAGTATGGTTGTGATTCCACCGTACAAGTCCAAGTCAGTTTCTTCCCAGAAGTTGTCAACAATATTGATCAAACACTTTGTCAAGGAACGGCTATTGTCGTCAATGGAGTGACCTACGATGTGGACAATCCATCGGGAACGGAAACCCTGCTTGGCGCTGCGGAAAATGGCTGTGATTCTATCGTCAATATCGATTTGTCTTTCAACACCTTTGTGGAAAATAATATCACTCAAACCCTTTGTGATTGCGATACGATACTGGTCAATAATGTCATCTACGATTGCAACAATTCCACGGGTTCCGAAACCTTGGAGGGTGCAAGCTATGTTGGCTGTGACTCAATCATCAATATCAACCTGAACTTTATGGTTGCACCGGTTGTGGATTTCAATCCTACACTTTGCCCTGGGGAAACCGTAATCATTAATGGAACCCTTTATTCAGAGCAGATGAGCAATGGGATAGAAGTTTTCAGTGGAGGTACCGTTGCTGGCTGCGACTCCACAGTCAGTGTTGACATCAACTTCCATGCTCCCATCGTAACGCAAATAGATACAATGGTATGTGAAGGAGAAGAAATTATCATCAACGGAGTCCCTTACAATGCAGGCAATACACCATCGACAGAGGTCGTTTCGGGTGGAGCGTTCACTGGCTGCGATTCCTCCATTGTCATCAATGTAGAACACTTTACCTCCGTTGAAACTTTCATCGATCAAATGTTATGTACTGGTCAAACCATCACCGTTGGTGGGGTTATCTATGGAGATGGTTTTCCCTTGATGGGGACTGAGGTTATTCCGATGGGCAGCAGTAATGGCTGTGATTCGATCATCCATGTTGATTTGGAAATTGCCAGTTTCGTTGGCTTCGATTTGAATCCAACACTTTGCGAAGGTGATTTTGTGGAAGTCAATGGTAATGTCTACGATATCGATACGCCAATGGGGATGGAAACCTTCCCTGGGGCAAGTATCGCGGGTTGTGATTCCATTGTCAATATTGACCTAAGTTTCTTCCCTTCTAACGTAGTAACTTTCGATCCGACCATTTGCGAGGGAAGTTTCGTAGAAGTCAATGGCACCATTTACGACATGAACAATCCCAGTGGAATAGAGATTTTCGTTGGTGGAAGTGTTAATGGCTGTGATTCTACGGTCGATGTCCAGTTGAGCTTCTCTCCGGCCATTGTCGAGAATATCAACCCAAGTCTTTGTGAATGTATTGATATTGAAGTCAATGGCACCATCTACAATTGTGATAATCCCAATGGAGTAGAAATGCTGCAAAGCGTAGATGGTTGTGATTCTATCATCAATGTAGCCCTTAATTTTTTGGCTCCTGCTGTTTTTAACTACAGTCCAACCCTATGTTCGACCGAAAGCGAGCTCATTAATGGGACCTTATATTATATTGGCAATCCAACTGGGACAGAGGTCATTGGAGGAGGGAGCACCAATGGTTGTGATTCCACGATCAACGTCAACATGTCCTTTTATCCGGTGGCCGTCAATGATATCAATCCAATCCTTTGTCCAGACGAAAGCATTGTAGTTGATGGCGTTGTATATGATATCAATAATGCTACTGGAACGACCATTTTAACAGGGGCTGGCTTTTTTGGCTGTGATTCAACGATTAATATTGATTTACAATTCCACGCAGAACCGGTAAATACAATTGCTTCCACTCTATGTTCAGGGGAAAGTTTAATCATTGAGGGAATTGAGTTCAATGAAAACAATCCTCAGGGAAGTCTTACACTGGACAATGTGGCCAGTAATGGCTGTGATTCGATTATCAATGTCGATCTTGCCTTCCACCCTCCCGCAATCAACATCTTCAATAGTACCCTTTGTACCGGAGAAAGTTTAACCATCAATGGTACGGTTTACGACGCAAGCAATCCTCAAGGAACAGAAATTTTGCTAGGAGCTAGTGCCAATGGATGTGATTCCACAATTAATATTGAACTCGCCTTCAGTACCGCTATAGCCACAGAATTGAATGAAGAAGTATGTGATGGAGGCTCAGTTACCATCAATAATACCACTTACTCGACAACTGGTACTTTCACGGAAACCATTGTAGGAGGCAGTAGCCAAGGTTGTGATTCTATCATCGTTTTGAATTTAACCGTTTTGGATGCCCTGACCATTGGAGAAGCCAATGCCGGTATGGACATCACGGATTGTTCGAATATGGTAGAACTCAGTGCCAATTTACCTAGCAATACAACGGGACAATGGACAAGTCTTTCTGATGCAATTATCGATCAAAGCAATTCTGCCAATACTTTTGCTAGTGGTCTAAATGCGGGAAGTAATGTATTGGTCTGGACTTTGTCCACAGCACTCTGTCCCGATTACGATACTGATACACTAATGATCGAACGGTTAGAGGAAAGTCCAGTTGCCAATGAAGATCGATTTGAATTACCGCTTTATAGTAGTTCAATTGAACTCGACCTCGTTAGCAATGATGAATTGGAGCAAGCACCCAATTGGACAATCACTGTTGCTAATGGTCCAGCAATTGGAGTACTAGAAGAATTAGGAGCAGGCTTCTTTAGCTATACTCCCGTTCCCAATTTTCCCGGTGGTGAAATTATTTTCACTTACGAAATCTGTAATGCGGATTGTCCTGACCTTTGCGATACGGCACAAGTGATCATCAATGCAGAAATCCTAACCATTGATCCAAATATTGAAATCCCAAGTGGAATCACGCCCAACGATGATGGGGTCAACGACTTTTTTATCATTCCCGATATTCAGGAGAATCCCGACCGCTACACAGAAAGTGAACTGGTCGTTTTTAACCGTTGGGGAGATGTTGTCTATACTGCTAGTCCTTACAATAATGATTGGGATGGTAGGACAAGTGCGGGTAAAGACTTACCGCAAGGAACTTATTACTTTGTGTTGAGGGTAGATTTCTCGGAAGGAAAGATCTACAAAGGCGACGTCACTATCTTGAAATAGCATTTCGATTTGCCTCTAAGCAAAAAAATAGGCGGCCCTCGTTTGGGGGCCGCCTATTTTTTTGGAGATCGTAAAAGTTTAGTGCACTTTTTGCTGCGCTAATGCTTCCACCATCGTGGAACCAATTTGCGCAGGTGATTTGACCACGTGGATACCACACTCGGCCATGATGCGCATTTTGGCTTCAGCAGTATCATCTGCTCCTCCGATTATCGCACCAGCATGCCCCATGGTTCTTCCTTTGGGTGCAGTTTGCCCCGCAATGAAACCAACTACGGGCTTGGTTGCATTTTCCTTGATCCATTGAGCCGCATCTGCCTCCATATTTCCACCAATTTCACCAATCATGATGATCCCCTCTGTGTCTGGATCATTCATCAGTAATTCTACTGCATCTTTTGTAGTGGTTCCCACAATGGGGTCTCCACCAATACCGATACAGGTTGACTGCCCTAGACCCGCTTTGGTAACTTGGTCAACAGCTTCATAGGTCAATGTTCCAGAACGAGAAACAATTCCAATTTTACCTGGACGATGGATAAATCCTGGCATAATACCTACTTTGGCCTCTCCGGGAGTCATCACTCCGGGACAATTAGGACCAACCAAACGGCAATCCTTATCACTGATATAGGCTTTGACTTTGACCATGTCTTGTACTGGAATACCTTCCGTAATACAGATAATGACTTTGATTCCAGCTTCAGCAGCTTCCATCACAGCATCTGCGGCGAATTTGGGAGGAACAAAAATGATTGAGGTATCTGCATTTACTTTCTCTACTGCTTCGGCAACGGTGTTGAAAACGGGGCATCCCAAATGCTCCTGCCCACCCTTTCCTGGTGTCACTCCACCTACAACATTGGTTCCGTATTCAATCATCTGTCCAGCGTGGAACGAACCTTCCTTCCCAGTGAATCCCTGAACGATGATATTTGAATCTTTATTGACTAGTACTGACATGGTTTTAATAAATTAATTTGATTATTTTTTAATTTCAATTGCGTACAGAATGCTATTCCTCCTCCTCTACAAAGATGAAGACATCCTCATCTGCTTTTTTCATGTAATAGTGCTCGCGAGCGTAGCGTTCTTTATGTTTTTCAATATCTACCTTATCTCGTTTGGCCTCTTCGATTTTCTGTTTGTAGTATTCCCGATCAATTTCCAAACGATTTAAGGACTGTTGCAATTTGTATTGAGTCAACACATCATGTTTATCCACGAAAATCATCCACGCACAGAAGAAAATCAGCACCAAAAAATACTTATTCTGCAAAGGGGCAGGTATTTGTTTGATGATCGGTTTGAATGGATTATTGCGTAAAGCCATTTTCAAGTCTTATTAAGTAGAAAATTCAAAGTTTCTCTTTAAGTTTCGAGCAATACAATATACTGCAATAAATTGACCAAATCTTTAATATCATTTAGAAAATCTCCGATAGATACGATTTGACTATCCCATCAACGCTTTCCCTGGATAAACAGCATTATCTCCTAGTTCTTCTTCAATTCTCAACAATTGATTGTACTTGGCAATTCGATCAGAACGAGAAGCAGATCCCGTCTTGATTTGCCCAGTGTTGAGGGCTACAGCCAAGTCAGCGATGGTGGTATCCTCGGTTTCTCCCGATCGATGACTCATGACACTGGTAAAAGCATTTCGAGTGGCTAAGCTGACCGTTTCCGTTGTTTCCGTCAATGATCCAATCTGATTGACTTTGATCAAGATGGAGTTGGCAGCTTCTTCATCAATGCCTCTTTGTAATCGCTTGGAATTGGTAACAAATAAGTCGTCTCCCACTAACTGAACCCGGTTCCCCAAAGTTTTGGTCAACGTAGACCATCCCGACCAGTCGTCTTCGTGTAAACCATCCTCAATGGAAAAAATAGGATATTTATCACACCATTCTTTCCAGTAGGCCACCATTTGCTCGGAGGTCAATTTATCTCCGGTAGATTGGTGGAAATGATACACTTTTTCTTCTTCGTTGTAAAACTCAGACGCAGCAGCGTCCATTGCAATGACTACATCCTCTCCGGGACGATAGCCCGCTGCCTCGATGGCTTGAATGACCGTGATAATGGCCTCTTCGTTGGATTTCATGCTAGGTGCAAAACCTCCTTCGTCTCCAACATTGGTAGAATACCCTTCGTCCTTCAATACCTTCTTGAGGTGGTGGAAGATTTCGACTCCCATTCTCAAACCGTCTGAGAAAATCGACGCTCCCACGGGCATGATCATAAATTCCTGAAAGTCGATACTATTGTCTGCATGGGAACCTCCGTTGAGGATATTCATCATTGGAACGGGTAAAACATGGGCGTTGGTCCCACCGATATAGCGATACAAGGGCATATTGTATTCCATAGCTGCCGCTTTGGCTACGGCCAAAGAGACCCCTAAAATGGCATTGGCTCCAAGTTTTGACTTATTATCTGTACCGTCCAAATCGAGCATGATTTGATCGATGTATCTTTGTTCGAACACATCAACGCCGAGTAAATTTTCTCGAATTTGTTCTTCGATGTTCAAGCATGCCTTTTGGACGCCTTTACCTAAGTAACGGCTTTTGTCCCCATCACGAAGTTCTACGGCTTCGTACTTTCCGGTTGACGCTCCAGAAGGAACTGCGGCTAGGCCTACATTTCCGCTGATAGTGGTGACTTCTACTTCGACCGTTGGATTGCCCCTTGAGTCCAGAATTTCCCTGGCCAGGATGTCTACGATTTCGCTCATTAGCTGTTTTGATTAAGAGAGTTAGCAATAGGAGGTGAATTTACCTCCTGGTGATTTGCATTGGTCATTACTTGGATGAAATGATCGAAAAGATATCTCGAATCATGTGGCCCGGGCGAGGCTTCCGGATGGTATTGAACGGAAAAGGCCTTTTTATTTTTTACTTTGATGCCTTCAATGGTTTGGTCATTGAGGTTCATATGGGTAACCTCTACGAGGTCTTTGTTTTGCTCGATCGCTTCTGGACTTACACCGAAACCGTGATTCTGACTGGTGATTTCGCAGAGACCTGTTTCCAAATTTTTAACTGGATGGTTGATTCCGCGGTGTCCGTGGTGCATTTTATAGGTTGGAATACCAACAGCTTGCGCCAAAATCTGGTGTCCAAGGCAGATGCCAAATAGGGGGAGATCTTCCGCTAAAATGGCTTTGGCCGTTTCGGTTGCATACTCCATTGGAGCGGGATCGCCAGGACCATTAGAGAGAAAATAACCATCTGGATTCCAGGCCTTCAATTCTTCAAAGCTGGTCTTAGCGGGAAAAACGCGCAAATAGCAGCCTCTCTCTACCATGGATTTGAGAATATTCCGCTTGACTCCCAAATCGAGAACCGCCACTTTGAACTTCGCCTCGGGGTCACCTATCGAATAGGCCTCGGTCGTACTCACCTTAGAAGCCAATTCTAATCCCTCCATTGCGGGTACTCTTGCCAACTTCCTCCTCAATTCATCCAAATCGAGCTCTTCTGAGGAAATGATGCCATTCATCGCGCCCTTGTGTCGAATGTGTCGAACGATTGCACGGGTATCAACATCCGAAATACCAACCAGATTTTCTTTTTCAAAATAATCCTGAATGGAAGAACTTGCTACCTTTCGAGAATAAGGAACGGTAAAATTTTTACAGATCAATCCCGCGATTTTGATATCGCCTGATTCCATATCTGAATCTTTTGTCCCGTAGTTACCGATGTGAGCGTTCGTGGCAACCAATAATTGGCCATAATAAGAGGGATCCGTAAAAATCTCTTGGTATCCCGTCATTCCGGTGTTGAAACAAATTTCACCAGTAGTGGTTCCGATCTTACCTGCGGCTTTTCCATGAAAGACAGTTCCATCTTCCAAAAGGAGAATCGCTGGCTGGTCTAAATGTTTGTTTTTGCTCATGATCATTTTGAAATTTGATTTCTCCGCAAATTTCCTTCTACCAGTTGTTTTGAAACTCAGACCGCTAGCGGCCGCTTTTGGCAATAGTTAGTCACTGTTTTTTACCAACTAGCTTTTAGGAATCTTGCTATGGGAGAATTTTTTGCAAATATAGCTATATACTACAGCTAATTGAAATCATAGGATTAAATTTTATTTTCTTAAAATGGTTTTGTAATGCTCACTAGTATTCGTCAAAGAATTCAACAAAACAAATTCGTTTGCATCTCTATCTCATCATACGTTGGCGGAATTTTAGCTAAATCTATTTGAACTTATTCTTTGACCATACATCAAACAAAAGCGCGATACTATCAATCAATAGTATCGCGCTTTATTTATCTTAGGTCCCGAAAATCATTGAGCTATTCTTCTTCAGAGCTGTCATTTTCGGCATTTTGATCCTCCTGCAATTCTGATGTTTCTTCCGTAGTTGCAGCGGCTTGGTCAGTCGCCTTTCTACGGCCCCTTCTCGTCCGCTTCTTCTTAGCGGCAGTTTCTTTACCTCCTTCAGATTTACGTACAGTGTATACTTCGTTAAAGTCCACAAACTCAATCATTGCCATTTCCGCTCCATCACTCTTCCGGAAGCCCATCTTGATAATTCGAACGTATCCTCCAGGACGATTGGCCACTTTTTCTGCGATGGTGCCAAACAATTCACTGACAGCAACTTTGTTCTGCAAGTAGCTGAATACTACCCTTCTAGAATGCGTTGTATTCGTCTTGGTTTTGGTTACCAAAGGTTCGATATAACGGCGCAATGCTTTTGCCTTTGCCAAGGTAGTCGTAATCCGCTTATTGTCAATTAAAGCAATCGCCATGTTTTTCATCAAGGCTTTACGGTGGGCCGACTTTCGCCCCAGATGGTTGAGCTTTTTTCCGTGTCTCATCTTTTTATTGAGTTTTGAACAATGCCCGAAGGCTTTTATCATCGCAACACCTTTCCGTTTGAAATTCGTACTCAGTTATTGCAGTAAATGTTTAATAGATAATTGGACTAATCTTCGTCCAATTTGTATTTCGAAAGATCCATTCCGAAGGTCAAACCTTTGTCCTGAAGTAATTCTTCAATTTCTACTAATGACTTTTTACCAAAGTTTCTAAACTTCAGTAATTCATGGGTATCGTAGCGCACCATTTCGGCCAAAGTGTTGATCTTGGCTGCCTTTAAACAGTTGTAGGCACGTACGGATAAATCCAGATCTTCTAATGAAGTTTTCAAGAGCTTACGCAGGTGTAAGATGTGCTCATCAACGATGTTGTCCTCTCGGCTAGAAGCGTCATCGAAAGTGATATTCTCGTCGGTGATTAACATCAAATGCTGAATCAGAATACGAGAAGCCTCTTTAATCGCGTCTTCCGGGTGGATTGTTCCATCCGTTTTTACATCAATGCTCAATTTCTCATAATCGGTTCTTTGTCCAACACGAGTGTTTGAGATGTGGTAAGCTACGTTTTTGATTGGCGTGTATATCGCATCAATGGGAATCACTCCGATTGGTGCATCTTTGGGTAGGTTTTCGTCTGCAGGAACGTATCCACGGCCTTTGGTGATGGTCAATTCCATTTCCAAGTTAACGAAGGGCTCCATGCGGCAAATCAATTGGTCTGGATTCATGACTTTGAAAACATTGGTATGCTCTTCAATATCACCAGCCAGCAATTGCTCTTTTCCACTAACCGTTAAGTAAATTTTTTCGTTGCTGACATCTTCATCAGCAATCAATTGTTTTAGTCGAATTTGTTTAAGGTTGAGGATGATCTCAACGACATCTTCCACAACACCTCTAATGGTAGAAAATTCGTGATCCACACCGGCGATGCGAACCGCAGAAATAGCGAAGCCTTCCAAAGAAGAAAGTAAAACTCTACGCAGAGAATTACCAACTGTTTGACCAAAACCGGGTTCGAGGGGTTTGAATTCAAAATTTCCTTCGAAATCGGTAGCCTTTTGTAGAATAATCTTGTCGGGCTTCTGAAAGTTTAAAATACTCATATTTTGCGTATTCTTTAGAGGAGGTTAAAATTTGAATTGACGGATTTCCAGCTTTGCGAAAAAACAACATAAAGCTGACCATGAGATTTGATCAGCTTTATGAGAAAATAGTCGTTTCTACTTGGAGTAAAGTTCGACGATCAACTGTTCATTGATCTTCTCGGGAATATTTTCTCTTTCCGGGTAACTGAGGAAAACGCCCTCATACTTATCGGGATTGAATTCCAACCAGGGAAATTTGCGAACATCACTTTTGGCTCCTACACTATCTTGTACCACCAACAAGTGCTGAGATTTACCGCGAATAGCGATGGTATCTCCAGGGCGCAATTGGCAGGAGGGAATGTTAGTGACCACACCGTTGACAATCACGTGCTTGTGATTGACCAATTGGCGAGCAGCTCTTCGAGTTGGAGCCATTCCCATTCGGAAAACAGTATTGTCCAAGCGAGCTTCCAAGAATTGAAGCAAAACCTCACCGGTTACCCCCTTCTTTCTGGTCGCTCTTTCAAACAAGTTGCGGAATTGACGCTCAAGCACCCCATAAGTATATTTGGCTTTTTGCTTTTCCATCAACTGGCTAGCGTAGTCCGAACTCTGCTTTCTTCTTCTTGAATTTCCATGCTGACCAGGCCGGTATTTTTTGCGTTCAAAAGCCTTATCATAGCCGAAAATAGGCTCGCCGAATGCTCTTGCTTTTTTTGATTTTGGTCCTGTATATCTTGCCATTTCTTGACAAATAATTTCTTATGAATAAAATTAAACTCTTCTTCGTTTGGGAGGTCGACAACCATTGTGTGGCACAGGGGTCATGTCTCGAATTCGAGATACCTTGATTCCTGCAACATCGATAGCGCGAATAGCTGCTTCACGACCTGAACCAGGTCCCTTCACGTGTACTTCAACGGTACGCAAACCTGCTTCGTAAGCAGTTTTAGCTGCATCAGAAGCTGCAATTTGAGCTGCATAAGGTGTATTCTTCTTTGATCCTCTAAACCCTGCTTTACCCGCAGTTGCCCAAGAAATAACTTGGCCTTGCTTATTGCACAAAGAAATAATGATATTATTGAAGCTGGCTTTGATGTGTGCAATGCCCTCGGGTTCCACCCGTACTTTTCTTTTTTTAGCTTTTTTTGCTTTTGCCATGACTGATATTTAATTCTGTCTAAACGCTGAAGCGAATGATTATTTAGTAGCTTTCTTTTTATTGGCAACAGTTTTACGTTTACCTTTTCGGGTACGAGCGTTGGTTTGGGTACGCTGGCCACGCAGTGGTAGACCTTTTCTATGACGCAATCCGCGGTAGCAACCAATGTCCATCAAACGCTTGATGTTCATTTGTACTTCAGATCGCAGTTCCCCTTCTACTTTATGTTCATCCTGAATAATTCCGGAGATAGAACGAATGTGGTCATCTGTCCAATCCGTTACTTTGATGCTCTCATCAATTCCAGCTTGATTAAGGATACTTTTAGCAGTAGTCGGCCCGATACCATAGATATAAGTCAAACCGATGACTCCTCTTTTATTTCTTGGTAAATCTACACCTGCTATTCTAGCCATTTTCTAGATTTTTGTTCATTTTATCAATTATCCCTGTCGTTGCTTGAACTTGGGGTTCTTCTTATTAATGACGTACAATTTGCCTTTGCGTCGAACGATTTTACAATCCGCAGAACGCTTTTTAATTGATGCTCTAACTTTCATGATACGATTATTAGATTGTTTATTTGTATCGATAGATAATTCTACCTCTACTCAAATCATAGGGTGAAATCTCGACGGCTACCTTATCTCCAGGCAAAATTCTGATATAATGCATTCTCATTTTACCAGAAATGGTAGCAACGATTTTATGATCGTTTTCCAATCTTACGCGGAACATTGCATTTGACAATGCCTCCTCGATGATTCCATCCTGTTTTATTAATTCCTGTTTGGCCATAGTTTGAATTTCGGTGTGCAAAGATACAAAAATTAAATAAATTTCCTTCCTTTCGGGTGAAAATCATTTAATCAAGGTTCTAATTCACCGTTTTCGTTCCATTTTATCCATTCCCACCGGATTTTAACAACAAGACTTTGGCTTATTTTGCGAGCACTTATCTGATCTGTCCCTAAATTCCGGAGTTACTGACTTTCTAGATTTTCCCTTCGCTTTTGGAGGACTTCTCTGACCTCTGGATTGTTAATGACTGCCTTTTCAATCATACTGTGATCGGATAACAACTCGGCTTTTTTCTTTCTTACCGCTACGGTGTGTTCGTAATGAGCCGAAGGCAATTTATCTTTGGTGATGATCGTCCATCCATCTGTCGATTGTCGAACTTCTTTTCGCCCCAAATTAACCATGGGTTCAATCGCAATCACTAGTCCTTCCTTGAGTAATTGTCCTTTTCCTCTTTTCCCGTAATTGGGAACTTCCGGAGCTTCATGCAATTCACGACCGATACCATGTCCAACCAATTCCCTTACTACCCCATAACGGTGCTTTTTTTCACAGAAATCTTGGACGGCGTGTCCAATATCCCCGATTCGGTTTCCAGCAACCGCCGCCTCTATACCGCGATACAATGCTTCGTTGGTAATATGTAACAGCTTCATTACCGCTTCATCGACATCACCGATGGCAAAAGTATAAGCGGAATCTCCAAAGAATCCGTTCATGAAGGTTCCACAGTCTACAGAAACGACATCCTTATCTTTGAATTCAGCTTTAGATGGGATACCATGGACTACTCCTTCGTTCACAGAAATACAGAGCGTTGAGGGAAAACCTCGATACCCTTTGAAACCGGGAACGGCTCCATGATCGCGAATCAGTTCTTCTGCTTCCTTATCGATTTGTGCCCCAGTAATTCCAGGACGAATTACCGTACCTACATGCGCTAGAGCTTTGCAAACCAACAAACAACTTTGTCGGACCAACTCTATCTCTTCTTCTGTTTTGTAGTAAACCATTCTAAATTGTAAGATTGATTTATAAGATGAAAATCTATTGCTTCACTTTAACCGAGTAAAATTCGTCTATCATCTTACGTGCCATAGAATTTCATTACATACTTGCTCCAATCCCCTGTACACCTCCTTTGCTCTTCAATCGACCGGATTTGACCAGTCCATCGTACTTACGCATCAATAAATGACTTTCTATCTGCTGTAGTGTATCCAAAACCACCCCTACCAAGATAAGGAGAGAAGTTCCTCCAAAGAACATGGCAAAAGCAATATTTATCCCGAAAGCAGCTGCAAAGGCAGGTAGAATAGCAATCAGTCCCAAGAACATGGAACCAGGCAATGTAATCCTGGTCGTAACCGAATCAATAAAGTCTGCAGTATTCTTTCCGGGCTTGATACCGGGAATGAATGCATTTTGTCGCTTGAGGTAATCCGCATATTGAGTTGGATTAACCAAAAGTGCAGTATATACGTAAGTGAAGACAACGACCAAAACAAAGTAGATGACATTGTACAAAGGAGAAGTAAAATCATTGAGGGCCAACATGATACTAGAATTAGCAGCATCACTGTTGTTGGACGCCATGAATTGAGCTAAAGTAGCTGGCAAAAACATCAATGCTTGGGCAAAAATGATTGGCATTACTCCAGAAGCATTTACCTTAATCGGAATGTAATCTCTATTTCCAGAAGCAGGCATTGCACTAGCTCCCCTTCCCACCATACGCTTGGCAAACTGAATTGGAATCTTACGGACGGCCTGAACAATCATCACCGTAGCTAAAATCACAACAAATAGTGCTACCATCTCCAATACAAAACCAAAACCGAAGTTATTGGTGAATTCGTAAGCTAGGGCACCGGGCAGAGTAGCAATGATACCAATCATGATCAAAAGGGAAATACCATTTCCAATTCCACGATCGGTAATCTTTTCCCCTAACCACATTGCGAAAATGGTTCCGGTAGAAAGGATGATTACGTTCGAGAACCAAAAAATTGCTGGTGGAATGTTGGGATCTACGGCTCCCTGGCTGCTGATCCAAGTCAAATACCCTCCACCTTGAACCAAAGTAATGGCTACGGTAAGCAAACGGGTAATTTGCGTGATCTTCTTTCGCCCTGACTCCCCTTCTCTCTGCTGCAAGCGCTGAAAGTAAGGCACCGCAAAACCCATCAACTGAATGATGATCGATGCGGTAATGTAGGGCATAATTCCGAGGGCAAAAATAGCAGCATTGTTAAATGCTCCCCCGGTAAAAGCATTGATTAGGCCAAATAAATCATTGGCATTACTGGAGGTTGCAGCCTCCAATCTAGCAGGAATAACACCTGGTAAAACAACAAAAGAACCGAATCTGTAGACCATGAGAATTCCCATAGTGAACATGATACGGTTCCTCAATTCTTTAATCTTCCAAATGTTTTGAAGAGTCGTAATAAATTTTTTCATCTTACTGATTTAGTAAAACCCAAAAAATAACCTCCCATACATTGTGAACGAAATTGGACCTTAATCGGTCCAGTTCAACTGGGGAAATTATTTTTTGAATCGTGCTTAAACAACATCTATCGAACCACCTTGGGCTTCAATAGCCGACTTGGCGGCAGCAGAGCATGCATGTACTTTAACGTCAAGCTTAGCATTTAGTTCTCCATTCCCCAAGACTTTAACCTTGTCAGTTTTCTTCACAATACCATTAGAAACCAACCATTCTAGGTCGATTGCCGTCACATTGTATTTATCAGCAATTTCTTGCAATCTTTTTAAGTTGAGTGGCACATAGCTCACTCGGTTGATATTTTTGAACCCTCGCTTTGGCAAACGCATCTGTAAAGGCATCTGACCTCCTTCGAAATTTCTTTTGCGGCTGTAGCCAGAACGAGATTTTTGACCTTTATGACCTCGGGTACTGGTTCCTCCTCTTCCAGAACCTTGCCCTCTGGCGATTCTTTTTCTCTTTTTTACTGAACCCTCGGCAGGTGTCAAATTATGCAATTCCATTGTTTATTTCCTTTTTTGGATCCCGGAATATTACTATACGAGACAATGACTATAATTGTTCCACTTTTACCAAATGAGCAACCTTATTGATCATTCCAGTAATTTGTGGGTTCACTTCATGGATAACACTTTGGTTGATTTTTCGCAAACCTAAAGCCTTAACTGTATCTTTTTGACGCTTAGAGCGATCGATGATACTCTTGATTTGAGTAATTTTTACCTTTCCCATAATCTTTATCCGTTAAAAAGTTTTTCCATTGAAATACGACGATTCTTGGCCACTTCCATTGGACTTCTCAATTTCGAAAGCGCGTCAATCGTTGCTTTCACCACGTTGTGTGGATTAGAAGATCCTTGAGACTTAGCCAGTACATTTTGTACACCAGCACTTTCCAAAACGGCACGCATCGCACCTCCGGCAATTACTCCCGTACCATCCGAAGCAGGCTTAATGAGTACTTTCCCTGCACCATACTTTCCCTTTTGTTCGTGTGGGATGGTCCCTTTGTACAACGGTACTTGAATCAAATTCTTTTTGGCATCATCAACTGCTTTGGCAATTGATTCAGAAACATCACGTGCCTTACCTAATCCATGCCCTACTCTACCTTTTCCATCTCCGACAACTACAATTGCAGCAAAGCTAAAGGTACGTCCCCCTTTGGTAACCTTGGCTACCCGATTGAGATTCACCAGTTTCTCTTTTAATTCCGTTTCAGCAGGTCTAATCCTGTTTGGAGTTTTTTTTGCCATTTTATTTTAATTGTATCAATTTTTCTAAAATTTCAATCCACCTTCCCGAGCGCCATCAGCCAAGGCCTTCACTCTTCCGTGATAAAGATAGCCTCCACGGTCAAAAATTACATTTTCAATTGACGCAGATTTTGCTTTTTCCGCTAGCGCTTTTCCAACCGCTGCTGCTCTTTCAACCTTGGTTCCCGTTTTAATCGCACCGGAAGAAGCAGAAGCAATCGTATGGCCACTTAGGTCATCAATGAGTTGACAGTAAATTTCCTTGTTGCTTCGAAAAACACACAAACGAGGACGGCTTGCAGTACCTTTGATTTTTTTGCGAATCCGCTGATGAATTCTTCTTCTGCTAGCTTCTTTTGTTCGTTTCATTATATAAAGATTTATGATTAAAACTACCCTAAGCCTTACTTAGCAGCAGTTTTACCAGCTTTACGTCGAAGTTGCTCTCCAACAAATTTGATTCCTTTCCCTTTGTAGGGCTCTGGCTTTCTGAAAGCACGGATTTTGGCAGCGACTTGTCCGAGCAACTGCTTGTCGTGGCTCTCTAGCTTTACACGTGGTGGCTTACCCTTTTGCATTACTGTCTCTAGCTTCACTTCATCTGGAACGTAAAACATCACCGGGTGAGAATATCCTAAAGTGAGCGTAAGCAATTGGCCCGTATTCTCAGCACGATACCCAACTCCGATTAGCTCCATCTCTTTAACAAAACCTTCGGAAACCCCCTTTACCATATTAGCGATCAGGGACCGGTACAAACCGTGCATTGAACGGTGCCTTTTTTGATCAGTTGGTCGCTTGACCTCGACTTCAGTTTCACCAACTGACACTTCAATATCTGGATCAACTTGTTGGCTAATCTCACCTTTGGGGCCTTTGACCGTAACCAAATTTCCATCGCTAACCGTGATGCTCACCTTGGCGGGTATTGTTACTGGTGCCTTTCCTATCCTTGACATCTTATAAACAATTTAAAATTTGATTAATATACGTAGCAAATCAATTCGCCACCTACGTTTTCTCTTCGTGCCTGCTTGTCTGTCATTAAGCCTCTGGAGGTCGAAACGATGGCAATTCCCAATCCATTAATGATTCTTGGAATGCCGCCAGACTTGGAATACTTGCGCAAACCAGGCTTACTGATTCGACCAAGCTTTCGGATAGCAGGATTTTTTCCCCCGATGTCATACTTTAAGGCGATAGAAATGACGCCCTGTTTTCCAGCAGCATCATCGAATTTGTATTTGAGGATATATCCCTGATCGTACAAAATTTCAGTAATACTTTTCTTCATTTTCGAAGAAGGGATTTCTACCACTCGGTGTCCTGCTTGTTGCGCATTGCGGATACGGGTTAAGTAATCTGCAATTGGATCTGTTAATGCCATTTTATTTGTGGTTTTGGAGACGGGTTTCAACCGTAAACAGCTGACTACCGCACTCAAAATGAATATTTTACCAGCTTGCTTTGGTCACACCTGGAATCTTTCCTTCGAGCGCCATTTTTCTAAACGCTACCCGAGAAATTCCAAACATACGCATGTAACCCTTTGGGCGTCCCGATAACAAACAACGGTTGTGCAATCGGATGGGATTGGAGTTTCTTGGCAACTTGTCCAATTCATCCCAACGTCCTTCTTTTTTCAACTGTTTGCGAAGGTCAGCGTATTTGTCGACCAATTTTTGTCTTTTAACTTCGCGGGCAATTAATGATTTCCTAGCCATTTTGGTTAATTATCGGATTAAATTAATTTCTTTGATTCTTAAAGGGCATTCCTATTGCCTTCAACAATGCCAATGCTTCAGCATCAGTTTTAGCAGTGGTCACAATGGTGATGTCCATTCCCGTTATCTTATTGACTTTGTCGATGTCAATCTCGGGAAAAATGATTTGCTCTTTTATTCCTAAAGAGAAATTGCCTCTTCCGTCAAAACTTTTATCATTAATGCCTCTAAAGTCACGTACCCGTGGCAATGCAACGGCAATCAATCGGTCGAGGAATTCAAACATTCTTTCGTTGCGCAAAGTAACTCTGGCACCGATGGTCATTCCTTCTCTTAACTTGAAGTTCGAAACGGATTTGCGCGCTTTGGTTGGAACGGCCTTTTGTCCGGAAATAAGTGTCAATTCACTTAGAGCAGTGTCAGCCATTTTCTTATCGGCAGTTGCTCCTCCAACTCCTTGGTTGATGGACACCTTAACCAGTTTTGGCACCTGCATAATGCTACTGTACTGGAACTGTTCCATGAGTTTAGGAACGATTTCTTCCCGGTATTTTGTCTTTAGTCTAGGTTGATAACTCATTACTTGATAATTTCACCCGA
>JBCCSR010000010.1:0-20830 GCA_039199865.1 Bacteroidota bacterium | reverse complement strand
GTTTTGGTCATCGCGTTTCTCATTTTGAGTAAACCCTTCTCAAAATGAGAAAAACTGTCATCATTTATTGTCACATCTTATATAAAATTAAATTTTTTGTTGCTGTTTAATTTGTTGATATTCAATAAATTGTCTGACTGTTTTTGATATTTTGGCAAAAGTGGAGCCTCAATGAATAGTCCTTGGCACAACATTCGTGGAAATTTAGAGTGATAGCCATATCCATTTCAAAACTTTTTTTACAAAAAGAATAAGATGAAACGCAAATTTGAACCCACTCGAATTTTTGTCGTTGAAGATGATCCCATGTACCAAAAAATGGTGAAGTATATTTTTGAACTGAACCCTGATCATGAAGTGCATGCCTTTTCGGCTGGGGAAGAATGCTTGCATCATTTGCACCTCAATCCGTCGATCGTTTCCCTCGACTACACTTTGCCCGATGTGACCGGGGCGGAGGTCCTCAAAAAAATCAAAGCCTATAATAAAGATATTGCCGTTTTGATTTTGTCGAGTCAGCAGGATGTTTCTACCGCCATTAATTTGCTGAAGGAAGGCGCTTACGATTACATTCCCAAAGATAGTGAGACTAAGGAGCGGCTCCTCAATTCTATTTCCAATATCAAAAAACAGCAGAGCTTAGTACAGGAAGTAACGACACTCAAAGAGGAACTTAAGTCGACTTATTCTTTTGATAAAACCATCATCGGGAAAAGCCCCGCCATGCAAAAGGTTTTTGCCATGCTCAACAAGGTTGTTCAACGAAACATTACGGTGTCCATTACCGGAGAGACGGGAACGGGAAAAGAGGTGATCGCCAAGAGCATTCATTACAATTCTTCTAGAAGAAAAGGCCCTTTTATTGCGGTTAATATGAGTGCAATTCCCAGTGAATTGTTAGAAAGTGAATTGTTTGGTCACGAAAAAGGCGCTTTTACCGGAGCCGCAACCCGGAAGAGAGGCATGTTTGAATTGGCCGATCAGGGAACCCTGTTTTTGGATGAGATTGCCGAGATGGACCTCAATTTGCAAGCCAAGGTTTTGAGAGCCATTCAAGAAAGAGAAATCACCCGATTGGGGGGAGAAAAAACGATTCAGTTTGATGCACGCATCATTGTGGCCACCCATAAAAAACTCAACGAGGAAGTCAGTGAGGGCCGATTTCGAGAAGATTTGTATTATCGATTATTGGGAGCTCCTATTGAGTTGCCTCCCCTACGCGAGAGGGGCAACGACATTTTATTGCTGGCCAAATTTTTTCTAGACGAAATCAACAGCGAACTTCATCAGCCCCCCTTTGAATTGTCGCGCGCAGCAAAAGAAAAAATACGTGTGTATCCCTTTCCGGGCAATATTCGAGAACTTAAGGCCATCATTGAATTGGCCACTGTTTTGGCCAGTAGCCATATCATTGAAAAAGAAGACATACAATTCAATAGTCCCAATAAAAAAACGGCTTTTTTGGCCAATGAGATGACCTTTGAAGGTTACAAAAAACAAATTATTTTTCATTTTTTGGAAAAGTACAACCAAGATATTACTTTGGTGGCACAGAAACTGGATATTGGTAAATCTACAATTTACCGAATTCTACAGAACGAAAAGAAAATGACTCCTTCTTCGCTTAATCCAAACTAAAATTCCATGTATCACGCCAACACTTCCTTAAAATCCATCATTCAATCTGTCCAACGCCTTGAGGTCGGTTCCAATGAAGCAGCCATGTTATTATTTGGCGAAGATAGCGAGATTGATTTTACCCAAATGGTCGATACCCTCAATGCTTTGGACATCCAATTTTTTGGCGGCCTTTTTCCTGGAATTATCTATGGTGAAGAAAAATACACCTCGGGTTATATCCTCAAAAAACTACCCATTAAACAACGACCAATAAGTATTGAGCTGGGAGAGGAGAAAAACATTGATCTGAGCGGTCTAAAAGATTGGATCGATTCCTCACAGGAAAAACTGACCCTTTTGACTTTTGTAGATGGCCTCACCGCAAATATTGCCAGCTATCTCGAACGCATGTACCACTTTTTTGGCAATCGCGTCAACTTTATTGGTGGTGGAGCCGGTTCCTTGAGCTTGGTGCAAAAGCCTTGCGTCTTCAATAACCAAGGCTTCTTTCAAGATGCGGCGATTCTTTGTCCCGTAGAACTAAATATCAGTTTGGGAGTCAAACATGGTTGGCAAAAACTAGTAGGCCCCATCGTGGCAACCAAAACCGACCGGAATAAAATCTACGAGCTCAACTGGACCAAGGCATTTGATTTGTACAAAGCGGAAGTTGAAAATGATGGCGACCATCGAATTACCGCGGACAATTTTTTTGACATTGCCAAGAGCTATCCCTTTGGCATCTTTCGCGAACACGGTGAAGACATTGTCCGGGATCCCATCGCCGTGGGAGATCAAGGAGAATTGATTTGCGTAGGAGAAGTACCGGAAAATACCGTCTTGTATATCTTAAAGGGGGAGCGTGCGGCATTGATCGATTCTGCGCAGCGAGCAATGTTGGAAAGTGTGAGCAAAGCAAAGCAACAAATAGCGCATACCCTAGTTGTGGACTGCATTTCTCGGGCCTTGTTTTTGGAAGAGGAGTTTCCTCGCGAATTAGAGCAGTTGAGCAATTCAAGCATCGATCAGTCGAACGAAGCTGTACCGCAAGGCGTACTGAGTTTGGGCGAAATTTCTTCTTATGGAGGGGGAGTGTTGGAATTTTATAACAAAACATTAGTGGTAGGGTCTTTGTATCAGGAATAACAACATGAAAGACAGCAATAATAAAATTATTCGAGACATTTCACTCCTTTATGAATTGTCTTTAGCTTTTGGAGAATCCTTGAGTATCGAGGAAAACTGTTCTCATTTCATCAAAGTTTTGATGGCTCGTAAGGGATTGACCTACGGGGCCGTTTGGTTGAGAGAAGATCAGTTGGATAAAACTGCAGAGCCTCAAGTCAAACTGACACATGGCAATCCCGCCAGGGAGGTAAAAGATGTTTGCTTGGGAATGGGGAGTTTGATCTGGAAACGTTTGGAGACCGAAACTCATTTTATGGTCACTACTAATGATCCCGATTTTGTACATTACTCGCAAGAGGCGACCCTAGACAGCGGATGTTTCCTTTTTTATCGTTTGAAGGATATTGGTTTTCTTAAATTGCATAGCTATGATTGCACTGATTTTGAGCCGGTCCGGGTCAACCAATTGGTTAGCGTTATCCGTAAATTTGCCTTGTTTCTCAACGGTTGTATGGCACACGAACGAGAAAAGCGGGAGACACAAGAACGCATCAAAATTCAAGAAGCGCTTTTTCAGAGCGAAGAAAAATACCGAACCGTTGTTCAGAGTTTGACCGAAGGAATCGTGATTACGGATCTCGATGGAAAGGTAACTTTTGTCAACGAAAGAATGTTGGAGTTAACGGGTTTCGAAAAGGAAGAACTACTGGGAGGAATAGCATATAAGTTGTTGGTTCCCGAGTCGGAACAAGGCCAAGTAGAACCCAAATTTGAGAAGCGAAGCGAAGGCCAATCCGATGAATATTTTGTCGAACATCTACACAAAAGCGGTCGACGTTGGATGGCTCGCATTAAAGGTTCTCCTTACCGGAATGGAAAAGGAGAAATCATCGGAACCATGGGGGTTGTCAATGATATCAGTGCTCAAAGGGAAGTGGAGCGAAAAATTGTAGAGAGTGAGCAAAAATTGAGAAAGATTATCAATACCTCTTTAGATGCAGTGATTACGATTGATGAAGAGGGGAAGGTGACTGAATGGAGTAGTCAAGCAGAACAAACCTTTGGGTATACTAGGGAGGAAGCCTTACATCAATCAATGAGTACACTGATTGTTCCCGAAGCCTATCGGCAAGGGCATGATACTGGGATGAAACATTTTTTGCGGACGGGAGAAGGTCCTGTGCTAAACAGCCGAATTGAAATCACTGGTCTAAACAAAGAGGGCCGAGAGTTTCCTATTGAATTGAGCGTTTCTCCAATGAAAATTGGAGGCAAATATTTATTCAGTGCCTTTATCCGCGATATTACCGAACGCAAAAAGGCGGAGGAAGAACTCATCGCTGCCAAACAAGCTGCCGAGCAAGCGCAGCACGCCGAACAACAGTTTCTAACCAATATGAGTCACGAAATCCGGACGCCCATGAATGCGGTTATTGGTATGACTCATTTGCTCTACGAGACCAAACCCAACGAGTCGCAAAAAGAATACCTCGACTCTCTTCTTTTTTCTGCCGATAGCTTGATGGGGATTATCAACAATATTTTGGACCTATCGAAAATTGAAGCGGGAGAGCTGGAATTTGAAAAACGAATGTTCAATCTTCAGGAGTTGATGAAAGGTCTGCAACAAACCTTTCAGTTTAAGGTCAGGGACAAAGCCGTCAGTGTAGTGATGGAGATTGATCCAAAAATTGAAAATCATTTGCTCGGTGATGCGGTGAGGCTCAATCAAATTTTAACCAATTTATTGGGCAATGCCAGCAAGTTTACCAGTAAAGGAACGATTGGAATCAAAGCCAAACTGATGGTTGATTCTCATCAACAATACATCATTCAATTTCAAGTGCACGATACGGGAATCGGAATTGACCAAAAAAGTTTGGGCTTAATTTTTCAAAATTTTAAGCAGGCCGATATTGATATTACCCGCAAATTTGGAGGCACCGGATTGGGCTTGGCCATTGTCAAACAATTGGTAGAATTGCAAGGAGGATCCATTGAGGTCAACAGTGAAAAGGGAAAGGGATCGGTCTTTAGTGTAGTGCTACCATTTGAAAATGCACAGGTTAAATTGAGTGAAGTGGAGATAAGAGAGGTGCCCGCTAAAGCGGAAAATGCATTACTAAAATCTCGCAGTATTTTGGTCGTAGAAGACAATTTTATGAATCAAAAACTCATCCGTAAAATCATGGACCTTTGGGATTGTCAATACGAAATTGCTGGAAACGGATTGGAAGCATTGGAGCGGAGTAAAGATAAAAAATTTGACCTCATTCTGATGGATATCCACATGCCGGAAATGGATGGTTGTGAAACGACGGTTGCCATTCGCAAAGACTCCAGTCACGCCAATCACGAAAGCCCAATTATCGCCCTAACGGCAGCAGCATTGCTCGACGAGAAAAATCGAGCGTTAGAATCGGGGATGAATGATTTCCTTACCAAACCCTTTTCTCCCAAGCAATTGCATAAAATGATTGTCAAATGGATTGGGATGGAAACACCTAAATCTTTGTCGGAGCTGCCAGCGAGGATGGGCCAAGCGGAAGTGCTAAAAGTAGATTTGACCTATCTCAGAGACATGAGCAAAGGAGACGATACTTTTATCAGAGAAATGATTGATATTTTTATCAAAGATGTACCCGGTGCAGTGGTTCAGATGCAGAAGGCAATGGAAGTTGAAGACTGGATTTTGGTTGGCGACATTGCCCATCGAATCAAATCCAACTATATGATGCTGGGCATGGGGGTTCAACAAAACACAGCCTTGAAGATTGAGAGAGACGTCAAACAAAAAAAGATTGATCCAGATGGGATTGGAAAAATGATCTATCAATTGAAAACCGATACCAAGTTGGTCGAACCATTGCTGGAAAAAGAATTGGGTGCCTTGACGGTGCCCTAGCAAGCCATTAACAACAAAAGCAGACCTTGATTTTGATCTGCTTTTGAAGTAGTCCGTTCCCTCTTAATTCAGCTTCATGGGAACTTCCATCAATAAAACCTTCGCTTTACTACTGGCCTTGATGGCTAGAGAAGTGGTATCCCAAACCCCAAAACCATCTCGTTTGTTGAGGGCTTGTCCTTCAATATTGATGTCCCCTTCTAATACAAAAGCATATACTCCATTTTCAGGATCTTTTAAGCGGTAGGTCTCCTCGCTATCGGGATTCATCTCTCCCAGATGAAACCACGCATTTTGGTGTACCCAAACGCCTTCGTCATCGGTGTTGGGGGAAAGGATTTGCTGGAAGGGACCACTGTGTTCCGTTTTATTTACCGTAATTTGATCGTAACGGGGCGCCACATTTTTCTGATTGGGAAACATCCAAATTTGCAAAAAGCGGACTTCCTCCTCCTTATTTTTATTGTACTCGCTGTGGTAAATGCCCGTTCCTGCGCTCATCACTTGTACGTCTCCTTCTTTGATGATGGCAACATTGCCCATACTGTCTTTGTGCTCTAAATCTCCTTGCAGTGGAATGGAAATGATTTCCATGTTGTCGTGAGGATGGCTTCCAAACCCTCTTCCACCTTTTACAATATCGTCGTTCAATACGCGAAGTACCCCGAAATTCATGCGCTCGGGATGGTAATAATTGGCAAAACTAAAAGAATGATGAGAGTCCAACCAGCCGTGATTGGCATGTCCTCGGGTGTTGGCTTTGTGCAATACGCTTTTCATGGTTTTAAGCTCCTTATTGGGTAAATGATTGAATCCGACCTGTTCGATCAAACGATCATAAGTCGATTGTTCTGAAGTTTTGTCCTCGGCTTTTAGTGCGGAAGTACCAGCGGCCACTCCCACGGCACCAAGGATTGATTGTTTAATGAAATTTTTCCTATTCATGATCGATTGATTGTTTGTCGTTGTTGATACAAAGTTGCAATAAAAATGTCGAGCTGTCGATGTAGAAAAGTCTGATGGATATGTAAAAATGTCGGAAAAAGGGGAGTTTACCTTTTTTTTATACGAAAATCGGAAGGCGCAATTCCAGCTCTTTTTTTGAAAAAGCTGCTAAAATGTAAGGGTTCTTTAAAACCAATTCGATAGGCTATCTCCTTGATCGACAGGGGAGTATGGAGCAATAATCTTTGCGCTTCTAGCAGGAGTCGATCTTGAATGTGTTCTTTGGCGACTTTTCCCGTCAATTCTTTGACGGTCTGGCTCAAATGTTTAGGAGATATATGAATCTCGGAAGCGTAGACTTTGACCTGATGCCATTGGGTATACTTTTCTTCGATCAATTGTTTGAAATCTCTCAGGATACAAATGCCAGCGCGCTCTTCATCAATTTGGGAAGCATTCAGCTGCGTACTATTGTTGCAATAGATGAGAAAGAGCTGTAGCAAAGCACCTAGGGCACGTGTACGGTAATTGAGCTCAAGGGGCAAACAGGAGGAAATCTCCTCAGTGATTCGGGTCAATCGTTCGAAGGTTTGGCGGTCGATTTGTAGGGGAGGGCTGTGGCCAAAAGATTGAAAAAGGTTGATGTTTGAAATGAAACGCTCGGGAATATTGTTGGCGATCAAAAAAGCCTTGGAGAAGGTAATGACACTGCCCTTAGGTTTTTCGCTAAGCGCTACCTGGTGGACCTGTCCGGGACTGACAAAGTGAACTTCTAGTTGACGAAACGGATAAGCTCTGTAGTCGATAAAGTGCTGGCCCTTGGCCTTTTCTACCAGGACAACGGTGTAGTAGTCATGGCGATGGGCCACGTCGGTTTGTCCTTTCGATTGCTCATAAATGTCTTCCATTTTTTGCAAGCGAAAATCATCTTTTGCTTCCCGTTGATTGATTTGCTCCAAGTTGCGAATGGTACTGGTAAAAGCTACATTTTTTCAAAGATACCAAACAATTCATTGTTTTGGCGAGGGGGAATGGAATTGTGGCAGGGCTCCAGAGTTTTGACGTGAAAGTAAGGCTCGAAATAACGGAGGTATTCCGCTTGGTCTCCACCGAAAGGCCGCTTTTCCATATCTCCGGTTAGGGGAAAATTGAACCACAGTCCAACCAATTTGCCACCAGGAGCAAGCAAGCTGGCCATTTGCCGAGCATAGGCCTTTCGATTGTCGGGCGTAGGTGGGAAAGAACAGAAAAAAGTCTGTTCGACGATCAGGTCGTACTGTTGTTGATGGTTAAAAAAATTAGCGCAGATTAGGTGATCACTAGGAAAATTGGGGACCCTGCGTTTTAGTTGGTCCAGAGGCTGCTGAGCAATATCTAACACAAACACGTTGGAGAAGCCCTGCTGGAATAGATATTCCGCTTCATAGGCATTGCCCGCTCCGGGAATCAACACTTTTAGCGTCTTTTCCCGGAGCTGGTCAAAATAAGTTTTGAGCGGAGTAGAAGGATAGCCAATGTCCCATCCCGTTCGTTCTTCTTCATAACGTTGGCTCCAATATTGCTGTTCTGCTTCGCTATTCTGTACGTTAGACATCTTTATTTTGCCTAAAGGGTTTATTTCATTTTTACGACTTTCTCTACCACCTTTACTCCATCAATATCAAACAATACGTAGTAAATTCCTTCACTAAAATCGGCCAAATCCAGCTCGATGAACTCGTTGAGGAAGCGACTTCTCGGGTTGGTTTTGATGACGCGACCCAAGACGTCAACCACTGCAATTTCTACTTCTTGAGGATCATCAAAATCAAAGCTAATGTTCAACCTATTTTTGGTTGGGTTGGGGAAAACGCTGATTTGATTGAGTGCTTCTATTTCGGAGATATCAGTAACAGTTTCTACAACAACTTCTCTGATTTCCGTATCGGAGCATCCCTCTGGTCCGAAAGTCGTTAGAATCACCTCATAAGTTCCAATAGCAGCGTAGACATGTACTGGACTTTCGTCCGTACTGGTACTTCCATCACCAAATTGCCATAAGTAAGAGACGCCATTGGAAGAGTTGTTGGTAAAGTCGACAGATCCATCTGCTACAACACTTTCAAAGCTCGCCACGGGTAAGTCAGATACACTTTGTGATTGCACAAAGATCGGTACTCTACCGCAAAGCAAGTCTTGCTCTACCACCCAGTCATAAAAGAAGGGGTATCTACTTTCTGGATCCGTAAAATCATTTGAACGCTTAATGGTCAAACTTCCTGATGAATAAGGAAATTCTGGATTGGCGGTATAGTGCAAATCTGCCCCTGCGCCCAAAGAAAGCTCGTAATCTTCTCCCGGTGAAATAGCAAAGTTCAAATCTACGACTTGTTCTCCTGGATTCGTCACAAAGAAAGGCATACTGGCTACTTGATTTCCTCCGGAAGTTCTCAGATTGATCAATCTCGGTCCGTTGGTCTCTGCATATACTTTAACGGATTTCAACGTGACATTAGAGACGACGTCAAAGACCAAACCACCTTCAGCACTCAAATCATTGCTCGTGGGATCTTTTTCTGGAATTCCCGTATGGGCATCCGTTTGAGCCTCAATGTAAAAGGTGAAACTTCCTGGAATGGGTGGAGTCAAAAAGCTAGGTCCAGTACCGATTGGTGCACTAGAAGCAAGTGTCAAGTACCATTGGATATCAAAATCTTCTGATAGGTCTAAGGTGACCAGTGCGTTGGAACCAATACAAGGTTGGACATCGGCAACAAAATCGAAATTAACGGGAGCGGCGAAGGTGAAACTTCTACTCAGCTTATTGTTGAGTTCATGCTCGTCGGCCATATTATTGGGATTGACAAAAGTAACGACGAAGTCGTATTTGCCATCTGCTACGGCCGTTTCTGGAATGGTAAAAGTGGCTCTTTCGTTTTGTGCCAAACTTCCCGTCCAAGGATAAGTACCCGATTGAACAACGGTTCCACCAGCGATGATTTCGTACTGAATATCCAGCGAAGTCAAGGTGTTGGTCCCTGCATTTTCGAAGATGATGTCTCCAGTAACCCCCGCTTCTCCACTACAAAAAGTATTGTCCATCTCAAGTTGGATGGCAATGACATCATTGCTGGTCGTTGGGTCAACTGGGGTGTTTCCTTCATTCACCAAGTAATCGAAGGCAGCCTCTAGGTTGATAATTCCCATGCCGTAAGTATTGTCTTCTCCGGGCGTACCCAAATCTGTTGCGGAAAAATACAAGGCCAATTTAATTTCCTCTCCGGTCAGCTCCGGAAATGCTTCTTTGAGGAGCAAAATTGCTCCCGCTACGTGTGGAGAAGCCATGGAAGTTCCTCCAATGGTCCAGTATCCTCCATTGGCATTACAAGATCTGATTTGTGTACCAGGGGCAGAAACTTCTGGTTTAATCAAAAGAGAACCCGTTCCTCCACAGGCGGATGGGCCACGGCTAGAGCCAAAGTTGATGGGAAGACTGGGATTGTTGGCGTTCAAATTTCCAACGGAAAAGGCATTGACCAAAGAAAAGTTAATGTCTGGCTGGCCACCAATTGAAGAGGGGCCAGGTCCATCATTTCCAGCGGCAAAAACGACCGCTACTCCCGCTACTTCCAAATTGGTCATCGCACTGGCAATCGCTTGATTGTTAAAGCAGCTTCCCGATGGTGGCGTTCCCCAAGAGTTGTTGACGGCAGCCGGCATATCGCTGGCCGTGGAAGGATCTCCATCGGGATTCAAAGCAAACTGGAAATGAGCAATCGGACTTCTTGCGTCCGAGCAAGAGGGAGCCAGTTCGGCTGGTGCCCCCATCCAATGAGCACCAAAGGCGACGCCTACGGTATCTCTGGTCATTCTATCCAAGCCCACGACGGTACCCGTTACGTGCGATCCGTGTCCATCACAATCGGTGGGCTCGGGTCCAGAGCCCGAATACCCTTCTCCTGGGAAATACAAACCTCGGAAATTTCGGTACAAAGCGGGATGATCTCCATCTGTTCCCGTATCGACAATCATAGCGATCTGGCCATAACCCGTGTAGCCCATTTCCCACATTTTTGTGGCTTTGATGGCTTCATGTCCGATTTCGTGTCCATTGGGAGAAGGCGCTGATTCGCATTCGTCAACGGTTACGTCAAATAAAATATTTTCTGGCACCGATTCTAGCCATTGAACATCAGAACGGCGGCTCAACTCAGCAATGATGGGTGCAGCGGCGCTGACTTGGATCATATTGGTCACCCAAAAAGGCTGAATCTGTGCAGAGGCAATGCCTGAATTCCTCAGAAACTCAATCAGAGGACCTTGAGTCGCATTGGCCTTAGCCTCTAAAGCCGTGATTAATTCGTAGGAACGTTCCGCTAATGTGACTTCACGTCTTTCAAAATCAGCTTTCATAGCTAGTGCATCTACTTGATCTGCCAAAAGGATGTAAATGTCAATCGCTTCACTAGCGTTGTCGTTAATCTTTTGTTCCAGGGTAGGAGAGATCTGTGCAAAATTGAAATCTTGAGCGGATAAATTGAATAGGCTAACAAAGGCCAGAAGGGTAAATATTTGACGCATTCGAGTTTGATTTGAAAAATGACAAATGGTAATATTAAAATCATGTGCTATTTACCGCTTTTTTCTATAAAAAATAGTCAATTAGCTTGCAGAGCGATACTTCGCAAAGATTAAATAGCTATGATTTTTACTTTCCAATAGCAAATACAAAAAAAGCACCATATTTAATCGGAGGACCAATAGCATTTTCATTTTAATGTAAAATTGAAAAAGTGGCCCCCAACCAAAGGAGCCACTTCTGAGAGCGGGTGATTTGCTATGTGTTTACATTGGAGACAAGGCTTGTTAGGCCGCTTTTTCCAGGAGATGATCCAATTGATTGGCAATGACAGCATGAGACTGTAGCCCAGCTTGCTTTCCAACCAACTCACCATTCTTGAAGTAGAATAGTGCAGGAATGCTGCGTACGCCAAAAGCGTTAGAGAGTTCAGGATTTTTATCCACATCTA
Organism: Bacteroidota bacterium; assembly: GCA_039199865.1. Taxonomy (GTDB): domain Bacteria; phylum Bacteroidota; class Bacteroidia; order Chitinophagales; family Saprospiraceae; genus JALZUU01. The sequence goes on along the minus strand of JBCCSR010000010.1, from coordinate 9,223 downwards.
CCTTGGCGATTACTGCTTTATTGCCAAATTCGTCAGCGAGCTGCTCTAAAGTAGGATGTAAGGCTTTACAAGGACCACACCAGTCGGCATAAAAGTCGAGTAGTACGATTTCATTGTTTTTGATTGTGTTTTCGAAGTTTTCTTTATTGACTTGCTGTAACATGGCTGATTGATTTTTAGGTTATTCTTTGTATCGGGTTTTTCCCTGTTGACCCTACAAAGATGTAACTAAAATCAGGGGAAGGGGTAGGCGGCTTTTCCCGAGTAGTTAACACTTTTTCCTTTGCCTCTAAAAAGTGGGATTTTATTCCTGAATTGTAGCTGCGATGGCCTATTGATGGCGACGGGCCCTTAGGAAAGTACTTTTTCCCTAATTCTCTTCCGAAAATCATTGGGAGAAACCCCTTCTTTTGACTTGAAAAAACGGCTAAATGATTGGATGCTGTCAAAGCCCACTTCGTAGGCAATTATTTTGACGGCTTCATCGGTATGCGCCAATTGTCGGCGGGCTTCCATCAGAATGCGCTCTTGAATGATTTGGAGAGGGGTTTTATCGTGATTTTTAGCGAAAAAATTGGACAGCGTTTTGGGCGATTTATTAAGGAGAGCAGCGTATTCTGCAACCGTGTGTTTGCTTTTGAAATGCGTTTCTACCAAAAAATTGAACTCCCGAATCAAATCCAAAGAACTGACTTCCAAGCCGTCTTGCTGGTTTTGTTCCTTACTGATTCGCGTGCAGAGGATGATTAGGCGTTTGAGCATCATCTGTAGCATTTCGATTTGGAGACTGTCGCGAGATTGCATCTCAAGACGAAACATATTCCAGAGGGTTTCAAACTTTTCTTCTTCCTCTTTGGGCAAGTGGATGCTAGGCAACCTGGAAGCCCCAAAAAATAAAAGTCCCTTGCAACTTACTTCATTATCGTGGTCGAGAATACAGTAAAAAGGTTTATTGAATTTGATCAGACGGATGGTGTTTACCTTGAGCACTTTTACCTGGTGAAATTCGGTCAAAAAAATCAGCTGATTTTTGGCTAGGGTATGGGAAACACCATCTACCAATAGGGTGGTGCCGGCCTCCTGATTCCATAAAATCGAGAGACTGCTTTCAATGTGTGCTTTGAGTAAGTGACAATTGTCGGCAGTGATTGCTTGGAGCAACAAATATTCGTCGGCTTTTCCCAAAAATTGCATAAGCTATTGATTTGATTTTCTAGCGATAGATTGAGTGTTGAAATTAGGCAAAATTCTAAGCATTCAACAGCAAATTTGTGGATTGTGTTTTGGAGAAGCCGATTTATTCAACCTTTAGCTCTAGCTCGTGTTTAACTGTAAAGTTTTAATTGATAAGCAAATAAAATCTCAATATTATGTTTGGATTATTCAAGAAAGATCCCATCAAAAAATTAGAGAAAGAGTATTATGCCATGATGGAAAAGGCAAGAGATGTTCAACGCTCTGGAGATTTGAGGCATTATGCTCGCATCATGGAAGAGTCAGAGGGCTTGATGAAAAAGATTGAGGAATTGAAAGCTCAACAGTAATTTCCACCCGGAAATGCTTTTCTGATCTCATCGGCACCAACAGATTGTAAAATGTGGGGAGGGCACTCGTGTCGTCCCCATTAACATTGTTGATGTTTCGCTCTGTACTTGTCAAAGCAGGAAATAAGTGCTACATTCCGGCAAAAAATAGCATGTCAAAAATAGCAGAGGATTTAGCTGCCTTCCCGATTCAGTGCCAAGTTCCAGTTCAATGGGGAGACATGGATGCTTTCAACCATGTCAACAACATCATTTACCTTCGTTGGTCAGAAACCGGACGAATCAAGTACTTTGATGCCCTTAATTTGTCGATGGATGGGCCAGAACGACAGCATTACAATGTGATTTTAGGCTATCAGGATTGCAAATACATCTTTCCCTTAACTTATCCAGATACGGCAATGATCGGTGCGATGGTGACACAAATCGGTGAAGATCGTTTTACCATGCAATGTCGGATTTTTAGTGAACGACACGATCGCCTGGCGGCTATCGTCAACAGCGAAGTCGTCACTATCGATTACAAAACCTATCGGAAAGTAGCCGTTCCAGACCCATTGAGAAAAAAGATAGCGGCAATCGAAGGTCGGGTATTTTAGGAATACTCAGCCAACCGTAAGGAGGGATTCTTGAGAAGCATCAGCAGGTGCTTTTTACCTCTTCTTACCCTTTCCCCTCTTAGCGCCTTTTGGTCTTTTGTCCCTTCTCTTTTTATCTTTTGATTTGGGTTTTTCGTTTGGCGCTTCTTCGTTGACGCGAATGGAGCGGTCCTGAAACTTGGCATCGTTAAATTCGCGAATCACCTTGATGGCAGCAGCCTCTTCGATGTCGAAAAAAGTATGTTTGCGCCGCATATCGATTTTACCAATCATGCTTCCCGAAACTTTTGAGCCTCCGCAAACCAAAGCCAAGAAGCCCGATTTATCCTGTACATCCATCGAGCCAATGTTGATGAACAAACGCTTCATTTGCTCAGTCCGTTTGTCTTTGTGCCGATCTTTGGCCCGCATATTTAGGTCCGGAGAATGGCGATAATTTTCCAAAAAACGACTGAAGGACATGGAGGCCAACCGTTCGATGATGGCGGCCTTATCCAAATCTTCCAATTCGTCGTAAATAACGGGCAAAAAGGCTTCAATTCCTTCGCTGATGGGCACCTCTCGGAGTTGCCGGATGTAAGCCAAGAGGCGTTGCTCGCAAATTTCGGCTCCCGTGGGAATATGTGCTGCTTTGAAGGTCAATTTGAGCACTTTAGCCATTCTTCTGAGTAAAGATTTTTCTCCTGGATGCGCGAGCACCAAGGAAATGCCTTTTTTTCCGGCTCGACCGGTCCGACCACTACGGTGGGTGTAGAAGGCCATATCGTCCGGAATATTGTAGTGGAAAACGTGGGTGATTTCTTGGACATCAATCCCTCTGGCCGCCACGTCAGTCGCCACTAAAACCTGGAGTCGATGTTGGCGAAAATGCTTCATCACGCGGTCGCGCTGGCTTTGGTTGAGATCACCGTGGAGCGCATCGGCATTGTAGCCATCTTGCATCAATTTATCGGCCAATTCTTTGGAATCTCTTCGTGTACGGGTAAAAACCAAACTAAAGGTGTGGGCGTCAAAATCCAGAAAACGTTTGAGGGCATCGTACTTTTCGGAGCGACGGACCAAAACGTATTGATGTTCGATATTTTGATTGCCGACCTGGCGGGCATTGACTTTGATCTCCACGGGATTGTTCATGTAGCTGCTGGCAATCCGGCGAACTTCACTGGGCATCGTTGCGGAGAACAACCAAGTCTGTTTTTCTTCGGGGGTATTGCTCAAAATATCGTCGATCTCTTCTTTGAAGCCCATGTTGAGCATCTCATCTGCCTCGTCCAACACCACATAATTGATCCGCTGGATATCGACTGCTTTTCGTCTGATGAGATCTCGTAGTCGACCAGGAGTAGCGGTGATGATTTGAGCTCCTTTTTTGACTTCTCGAATTTGCCGTCCAATATCGGCACCACCGTATACAGAAAGAATGCGTAGCTTATGGAGTTCGATAGCAAAGGATTGGATTTCTTTACCAATTTGTACACAGAGTTCACGGGTAGGAGCCAATACCAGGGCTTGCGTATGTTTCTGTTCGGCGTCGATAAGATCGAGCAGAGGCAAACCAAAGGCGGCGGTTTTGCCCGTCCCCGTTTGAGCCAATCCGACCAGATCAATCTGACCTTGCAGTAGTTGAGGAATGGCTTGCTCTTGAATCGGAGTGGGCGTTTCGAAGCCCAGTGCTTTGACGCCTTTGAGCAAGGCCGCTGACAATCCCAACTTTTTGAATGCTTCCATGATGTTTGTTTACACAACACCAAAGCCGAAACGAACGATTATCCTACTCGTTCTGATTGAGTATTGCTTGAATAGATGAATGTGAAATACTCCGTTCAAAACAATGCTCGAGGCTTCGTGCTGTCAATGAAGGCACAAAGGTAGGTTTTTATTGGGAAAGAAAATTTTATTTGTCTCTTGTCTACTGTAATCCATTTTGATCACCGTGGATTGCCTGACGAATGGGGTTCGATGGTCCCTCCAAAAAGGGAGTGGTAAAAACTAGCTTTTCGCAGATCAGCAATTGGGCTGTTGTCCTTTTTGACAAGTCCAAATTGGCTGAGTGCGAAAAGCCAGTTGGCAAATGGGATAGAGCCTTTTCGTTTGCTGCGAATTATTTTACAATAGCAACTTTGTTAACTGTACTTTCTTGTTCATTGGACGTTTGTAAAAAATAAACGCCAGGAGGATAGTGGCCAACATCGAGGGTAAATGATTGCTTACCGGTACCCAATTTTACCTTTGTCCATTCTTGGATTTGTACTCCCTGTGGAGACAGCAATTGAAACTGTACCACTTGGTCTTGCTTGGTATCCAACTCAAGTTCCAACTGTGCGCGGGTTGGGTTGGGATGAATGCGGATTTGGGGAAAAGTAATTGCCTGTTGGTTGACCAATGAGGTGGTGTTGATCTCCGGTTCAGATCGGTGGGCACTTTTCCGCGCTCCACAGCATTGATTGAATTCTACACTTGCCAACGATGAGCCTTCCCTGAGGGCCTCTACGATCAAGACATTTTCCCCCAAGCGAAGGGATATATTGCGATCTTCCGAAATGAGCGAGTTGGGATACTCTAACGTAGGAATAAAATTGATGACCAATTGATCACTACAATCTTCATTGCCCAATTGAACTTGCCTTTCCTCAAAGTCCATTTCCCAATGAAATCGATACTGGACCAAGTCTTCACCACTCAACAATAGCTTTATTGCCAATTTGTACTGAGCTCGATCACAACTGGTATTGGATAGAGAAAATCCACGCGTAGTGGGATAGTAAGCATTTTCTGAGGAAACCTTATTGGCCAGAGTCTTAGGCTTACCACATTCGCAATTGTGCCCCGTGTAGACCTCATACATCACAATTTTGTCGATGATGATGATATTGGCTCGGCTTGCCATTTCCGATGTGGCCTGTAAAACGATCAGTGTTGGACCACTTGCGAAAAAATTGGTAGCATATACCGGGTCAGTTGTGACCAGTACTTCTTTCTCGCCCGTTACCAAATCAATCATACTGGTCCGGTACTCATTCACCAGTGGAGAGTCAGGCCACTCCAACGTAAAGGCAGTCGTACTCACACTAGTCAGACTGGCGTTGGGATGAGGTAAAGTGGGATCATAGTCTAAAGTGCTAAGTGCCAGTGACATGAAATCATCGATAACCATTTGACTAATTTGTATTTGGCTACCGTAAATACTATAGACAGCATCTATTGAGTTTTGATAGTCCGAAGGAGGACTCACTAAGTTAAGTTGTTGTGCCTGTAGTTCTGCTAGTGATCCAATTTTTAAAAGTCCAATCACTACAATTACCCATAATTTTTTTTGAATGTTCATTTTGTATTAATATTTTTGTTAGCTGTTAAATGATTTTATTTTGGAAGGGCACTTTCCTTTTTATTATGGCCATAAACGTACGTTCTATAAAAGTCGAAAACTACGATCAATTAACTTATTACACTTTTTTCATTTTTTCCCGCTCGTCTATTCTTTCGCCTCTTCGATGATGTCAAAAGCCATTGTCACTCCCCGTCAATCAAACGATAAGCTGCACCATTCATCCTTAAAGAAATAGCTTTATCACCATAGTTTCGTACTAAACTTCATTGGGTTTTACCCCATAGCTGTAAATCAGCTTTTTATAAAGCATGAAATCGGAACATATATTAATTTGATGAAATCGGATATTTCATTTTCATGATGATCAATCAATCATTGGTCTTGAAATAGGTATAAAAAAATGACAGAGAGTAAACTACTACAATTAATTTTTACCCTAAAAGAAGAAGAACTCAATCGCTTAGAACTTTTTTTAGCCTCTAAGTTTTTGAATCTTGAAACTCAACCCAAAAAGACCAATCAACTTTTCCAGCACATTAAAAAAACATTACTCGAAAAGGAAAAAGGGGATTGGGATCAATATTTGTCGAGAGAGCGGGTTTTTCCCATGCTCTTTCCCGGTGAACCTTTCTTATCGAGGAAGTTAGAAAAGATCATGTCGAAGTTGTTTCAAGTAATCAAATCTTTTGTGGTCTTAGAATTTTCGGGAATTCGAGACAATGAGATTTATCAATTGCTGACGCTGTCGCGATTTTATCGAGAGCGGGGCTTGTATCAGCAATTTGATTTGAATATGAAGAAGTTGAAAAGATTGCAGCAGCAAACGATCCAACACGACGAAGATTATTTTAAGTACCAATACGAAATTGAAAAAGAGATTGGGGAGAAAGAATCGTTTTACAACAACCGGAAGTCGGATGTCAATCTCACTCGGATGTTAGACGATTTGGAGTTGTGGCAATTGATTCAAAAGTTGAAGTTGATGAATCAAATTTATCTACAAAAAATTCACACCAACATCACCTTGTCCACCCCAACGATTCAGCCAGAAGATATTGATCGTTTATTGGCCGAAAGGCCAGAATGGGATTTTCCCATCTTAAAGATTCATTATCATGCCTTCAAATTGCTCTATGCCTATCCGGACGACAATATCGAGGCATTGGAAAAACTCAGAACGCTACTCCGGAAGAATGAATGCAATTTACCCAGCAGTGAAGTTTACCAATTTCAATCGCTGATCCGAACCTTCACCATCAAAAAACACAACGAAGGCAATCAATCGTACTTGCCTCTGGCGTTCAAGATTTACAAAGAACATCTCCAGGCAGGCTATCTTTACCCAGAAAACCAAATCCATAAGGCCAGTTTCATCAATATTGTTATCCTGGGTTTAAAACTCAATGAAGTGACCTGGGTGGCACAGTTTATCCAACAATACACCGACCGCATCATCGGTGCAAAAAATCCTCAAGCCATTGTTGCTTTTACCTTAGGATTATTGCATTTTACCAACAAGGAGTACGACAAGGCACTCGATTTGGTCCATTTTGACTACGAAGATATTTCGTTGAAAATTGCGACGAAGCGGCTGGAGATTAAAATCTATTACGAGCAAGATTCTTCTTTATTGGAGCATCGATTAGACGCCTTTAAAGTGTATATTTTTAGACTGGGAAAAAAACATTTGACCCCCAGAGAAAAACTAGCCAACAACAATTTTATTGATGTCATCCGTCAAATCATCCACAATAAAACTTTACTCAACACGGAGCGCATCAATAAGATTTCTAAGAAGACCGAACAAGTCGAATTATTGGCGGATCGCGAATGGCTTTCCGAGCAAGTACGTCAGTTGAAGTAATGTGGGGAGCGATTGGACTTGTCGAGTTACCGGTGGATTCAAACCTCAATAAATATGACGAAAGAATTCAAAAGATATGAGCGCTTGATTAAAAAGAAGCATTGCTTTGGTTGGACCCCTCATTACGAGGAGGAGTTTGACACGAAACTCAACGAAACTGTTTTTTTCTCCATCGCTAAAGCGGTTTTCGAAAAAGTGGGTTGGGATTTACTGGGTGAGGAGGCATCTGTCTTGAGGGGGAAGCGCGGGGCAGAGTGGACCCATTGGGGGCAAAAAATAACGGTTCGCTATGCATCCGGAAAAGTGAAAGTAAAGAGCGAGTCTCTGGGCAATCGATTGTGGGATTGGGGAAGAAATTCGAAAAGGGTAAAGTTGTTCATCTACGCTTTTAAGCAATTGGCGAGCAAGTACGATGACGAGGCGCTAAAAGAATTGGAGACTGAGGTCCTACAAAGCAATAACTTTTGGGAGGACTATGAAGTGCCCGCCACGCTGCCCCCACCCAGAAAACGCAGTCAGCCCAAGCTATGGGTTCCCTTCATAGGTGCAGTATTGCTTTCTATCGTCTTGGGTTTTGCCATCGCCTTTTTTACGACCACGCTGAGCTACGTCATTGGGCTCTACGAAGTGTTCGTTGGTTTTTTGACTGGACTTGGCTTTAAGTATTTGATTCAATTGAGCCGATACAATCGCTTTGATCGGCTCAATTATCTGCTAGTGGCAGTGGTCTTGATGACTTTCTTTTGGAATCAATATTTTCTCTATCGGTTGTTTGTGTTCGAACAAACTGTTGGCGATATTGGATTTGTGGGGTGGATGCAAATTAGATTTCAACAAGGCTTAAATCTGAGGTCAACGAATGTTGGATCAATTGGTTTGCTCATCAGTTGGATTTTCCAAATTGGATTTACCTACGCTGTCGCGTATGTTCAATTGGCCACCCACGTAACCGAGTACCAACTCAAGCAGGTTCCGATGGAAGTTGTGGATTTTGCGTTCTACCATTTTGTGCAGGGAAAAGAGGAAGCGGGCGTAAGAGTGGAGTTATCTAAAATGGGTTGGTCGGAAACGGAAGATCAAAATGATGTTTTTCATTCCATTGGGGCACTACAGGGATTACGAGAAAATGAACTTGAATGAGTGTTCTAAAACGAAATACTACACAAATCGCTTTATCTTTGCTTTATGGTGGAGGCATATCTCTAAATGATTTGGCCAAACTTTGCACCAAAGTAAATTATCATGAAGGAAGAAATACCCAAGATTCACTACAAAAACAAGCGCACTGATATTGAAGTGATGAGTTTCAAACAGTTGTACTACAAATTGGAACAAGCTAAAGACCACGATCCTTTTGCGGTACACAAAATTCAATTCTTTCTCATCCTAATTGTTACCCAGGATACTTATGCTCACTTTGTCGATTTCAAATCTTATCAACTAAGGGCAGGGAGTGTACTTTTTGTGGCCAAAAATCAAGTCCATCACTTTTCCAAGACCCTCCAACAAGCAGCGGGAATTGGTATTATATTTAGCAGTTTATTTGTTGACAAACACTTTTTTCTGTCAGATACTTTTCAACTCAACCGGTTATTTAATTATCATATTGAGACTCCCCTCATTCACCTCAAAGAGATGGGCGATCACGGCTTTATGACCATTGCCAATCAGCTATTGGAGGAGTATGCTTTGGCCAACCCATTTGCCAAAGTAGAAATATTGGGGGCCCTCTTACAGGTCCTCTTGCTCAAGGCAGAAAGAGTGAAGGAGGATCAATCGGTACGAGGGGTCAAGAAGCACTGGTTGGATACTTTTTGTCGATTCAGGGATTTGCTCGAAGAAGAGTATGTAAATACCAGGAGCTCAAGAGTTTATGCTGCAAAGTTGT
>JBCCSR010000009.1:0-20956 GCA_039199865.1 Bacteroidota bacterium | reverse complement strand
TTATCATCTGCTGGGGGAGCGACTGGTTTCACGCTGGTCTTGTTTTTAAGCGCCTCTATTTCTTCACCAAAGGTTTGTGCATCACTTTCAGAAAAGGCAGTTCCAGCAGTTGCACCACGGTTCTCCCAACTCCCAGTTGTTTCATCGAAATACCAAAAATCGTAATTGCCTTCTACCTCCGAGGCATAGCTAACTTCTACTGATTTCCCATCTGCAATAAAAGCCTTTTCATCATTATGAAAGCCTTGTAGCTCAAACATACCTGCCGTTTGCATCCATTCTTCCCCTCCGTTTTCATTGGCGACCCGCATTGGAATACCGGAAGCAATCAATTCTGAAGTTTCGAAAAATTCTCGATACGTCAACTTGACAGGACTGGTAATTGGCTGACCATTTTTGTCTACAAAGGCGTTAGCCGGAATGGTAATGATGGAGCCGGATGACATTGTAATGGTATTTTCCTTGGTTGGATCCTCCACCTGAATTTCTTCTAATTCAACGGATACATTTTTAAAAGGAGGTGCAATTTCTTGCCCCAAAGTGCTTTCCGTAGGTGTTGTTGAAGACGTCATGGGTGTTGATGAGATATCTTGCTGAGTTGTTGTATCAGATTGACATCCAAAAAATAAGGCTAGGATGAGAAGGGACAAGCAAAGAGAAAATGAAGAATAAGATGTGATTTTCATTTTGATCAATTTTATTGAACAGATAAGGTATTACAAAAACGTGGGAGTGATCGGTTGAGTTTATTTTTTCAGGCCACTTCACCCCTAATTTAGGGAAATTGTATGCCATCTAACCACCGATAAGCCAACGATTGAAGGTTGGCGATTTGTGTTTATAACGTCAAGTTCTGCAAAAGAAACACAAATCTTAATATAGATTTTTTATTTTTTAATTCAGCTTGATCAATTTCTCAGTCCAAGTACCCAAGTCCGTCTGAATATGGAGTAGGTAAAATCCGTTCTCCCAGGAGACCATTTCAATTTGTTGGAGGCTACGAACGGAGTCGTCTTGGTAAATTAATTTCCCTAGTTGATTGTACACCTGAACACTTTGTACGCCTTCTGGATGCGCTAGTTGGATCGTCAACTCCTCTTTCACTGGGTTGGGATAAATATCAATGCCTAAATGATCTAATTCATTGATACTCGAGGCCAGCAAACCACAGCCAGCCTCATTCGTAACAACCCGCTCAAGCTGACCATTTTCGGCATACCAATGTTCCCAAGCTCCTCCGGAGCCCGTATTCCAAGTCGTTAAATCAAAAGTGTTTTGACCACTTACCGTTCCCGCCACTTTATAGACCGAAAGCGCCGCTCCGTTCCGATTCCAGGTGATGGGAGTTCCCACCTCCATGATTTCGGGGAGGAAATCACTTTGACAATTGGCTTGGAGAAAGTAGGCAAAATCATCATAGTCCGGATATTCCCCAAAAACAATGGCTTGCCCATTCTCGTCGATACAAACGGCGGTCACTTCATTGCAAGCAATTCCAAAAAATCGTTGATTGTGCTCGGCACTCAAACGGGCCATAAAAACCAAATGGCGGCCATTCCGATCTCGCTGATCATAATGGGTATCCGTAACCACTCCTTGTAAAAAAGGAACATCAAGAAAATCGGCATAGCCCAAGATATCGGCATCTGGATGAAAGGGATTGCCCAGTAATTCATCACTATCCGCAGCACCACCGGGAGGCGTGTAATAGGCTTGTCCCAAAATGGCCATTCCGGCACTGGTTCCTCCTACCGTAATCCCTTTTTGCTGAATGAGCTGTTGGAGTCGATCTGCGATTGGCGAATCTTTCCAGTAATTGGCGTAAACATTTTGGTCTCCTCCAGCAATGAATACCAGCTCTGCTTCAGACAATCTTTGATTGACGTAGTCATCGAGGGCAGCCGAGGCATTATCAAAACGAATGGTTTCAACGGAGTTGACCGAAACGCCCAATTCTGAGTAGAAATAATTGTTGTAGCCATCACTTCCCGAAGCTCGAATCACAACGACATCTCCCCCTCCCGCTCGACTGAGCATCCAAGCCATGGCATCATCATTATCGGTACCGCCCCCCGCTAGCACTACTCCGAACTGGTAACTGGCGCTTACAAAATCCGCTGCATCTCCGACGATCCAGTTGGTATAGCCCTGAGCTTGTAGAGCAGAACAGGCAAAAAGAAAAAAGACAGAAAAGTAGAATCGAAACATGACCAGTGTATTTGATAGAGAGAAAAAGTAGGAACGTTTTAAACATAATCATCATCGTAAGTACGCCGCTCTCTCCGCAATTCCCCAAGGAGTAAGGTCTCATCGTCTTCTAAAACATCATCGCCATTCAATTTTCTCAATTCTTTATCTACCTGACGTTCTTCCCACTCTTTGGTAAAAAAACCAGAAAAGGCATATAGGGCGTGCATGATTAAAACCAAGATCCAAAAGCCGACGGGAATGATAAACCAGGGCTCTTCGGGGTACACAATGATCAGATTGGAAAAGAAAAGCACCAAACTACCAAAGCCGAAAAGGATCGCGTGGAAGATAAATCCTCGCTTGCGCTTTACTTTTTTCAGGGCCCATTGATATTGATCTTCGTTTCGCATATGAAATAGAGATAAAAATTAGGCAGAGCAAATGTCCTCTACACAAAATACAAATTTTCCATTATTGAAACGAATGAAATAGGGCTGAGTTCCGGATCCCTTTGGGAAATGTATCTTTATCTTCATGAGCAAAACTTTCCCAAGGATACGTTCTGGCTAAAACTGAACCTCCAGCAATAAATTGGGAATGAAAGGAAGGCCTAATTTATTTCTCGTCTCTATTTGAGCGGTCTGCGGCATATCTTCCTCAAAGTTGACGCCAAAACTACGTCTCAAAAAATTGTTCCGGTTGTAAATATTGAGCAGCGATACCCCTATTTTACTTTCCAGAGCCTTTTGTTTGCCCCATTTGAATTGATAACTGGCACTAGCATCGAGGCGATGATAGCTGGGCAATTGTTCTGCATTGTAAAAACCCAGTTCGACATAAGGCAGGCCAATGTCATTGAAGGCAATACCATTGGCATTGGTAAAGGGAACGCCATTGGCCCAAATCCACTTGGCAGTCAATAAGCAATTGCCCCATTTCAAAGTATTGGCCAAAAGCAAACGGTGCCGCTGGAAGTAACTGGGCGCAAAGGCCCGATCGCCGTTGATGAATTGGAAATAGTAGGTCGTTTCATTAAAAGTATAACCCAACATCATTTGGAAGTTGGACCAGTCTTTCTTGATCAGTACATCCATCCCCCGAATTTCTGCATCTCCCGTTACGTTGGGATTGTAAAAGCGATCAAAAAACACTTTTTGCGAAGTCAGCTCTGAAACCTTTTTGGTGTAAGCTTCTACCTCAAATGCCCAATTGTTTTTTTGCCAAAGTAGTCCAAAAGCCAATTGGGTGCTTCGTACGGGTGGAGCCACCAAGGCCCCCTCCGCTTTCCCCGCAACCACCCACTGCTGTTCGATATCTTCCAAATCGTTATCATCGGTCACCAACTGGTTGAGGTATTGAATGTACTGACCTGCACTGGCCTTTAAAGTCAGGTCTGAAATAGGTTGGGCACTTACCCTAAAACGAGGTTCAAAAAAGTGCTGCTGCAAGGGATGGTAGTAATTGTAGCGCAAACCAATTTGGAAATCAAACTGCTGGGTGACGCTGAAAAGGTAATCTCCAAAAACCGATTGGGTTAGGCCGGAGGCTGCTTGGTCAAACAAACTGTCGACGCCATACCAATCTTCTTCGTACAACAACTCGGAGCGACGATGACTCCACTGGTAACCCCACTCAAACTGATGTTCCTCCTGAGGCTGCCAGTTGTTGATCAGCTTAACCGTCGATTCCTGTAAACCATTTTCAAAACGTTGAAAAACTTGAAAGTAGTCATTGCCCAAGTCATCGGTAAAAGCATAATCACTGCTAAAAGTGGAGCGACTTGCACTCCACTTACTCACGAATTTTGTACTCCACTGGCGACGCCAAGATACATTCCAACCCATACTTTGATCAATCACCTCATCGTAAGTGAGCTGTTCGTCTGACCACCACAAAAATTGAGTGTACTCCAATCGATCAAGAGCAAGCAACATCGAAAAGTTGATGACGTCTCGATCGCTGACTTTCGCTAAAAACTTGAGATTGAGGTCTTGAAAAGTCATACTGGGGACCAAGGGTACTCGATTATTGATTCGCTCTGGATCTTCTTTTACCCTACCATTTTGAAAAAACTGCTGAATGAAGCGATCATAGGTATTGCTAGAAAAAAAGTCAGTAAACGAACGACGGGCCCCAAATAATAACATCGCCTTCTTTTTGAAAAGAGGCACCTCGGCGTAGAGGTTGGCATACAACAGATTGGCGCCTATTTTGACTTTTGCTTGATCGGGAATTTCATTTTTCGTCTGGATATCAATGACACTAGAAATGCCTCCCCCGTACTTAGCACTGTAGCCACTTTTGTACAAAGCCACTTGCCCAATTAAATCGGGATTAAACGAAGAGATCATTCCAAAAAAATGGCCCGACTGATAAACGGGGATGTCATCCCACAGAAGTAAATTTTGATCTGGTGTACCTCCACGAATATGGATACCGTTGGCCGTTTCATCACTTCCGGTCACTCCGGGAATCAGTTGTAAGCCTTGTAAAATATCCGCATCAGGCGTTCCGGGTAATATCTGTTGGAGGCTCGGCCGAAAAATCATTTGATCGGCTAAAATTTCGTGCCCGCTGTTTTCCGTAGCCTCCTCCTCGACTACAACTTCTCCCAGCGTACTCGTCATTCGACTCAAACCAATGTCCCGACAAGGTTGCACTTGTAGTAAATTGAGTTCAATAGCCTTAGACTGATAGCCCAGATAACTGAACTCTACTATTTTTTTTCGGGAGGGATAAGCCATCAATTCAAAATAACCATTTTGCGCGGTTTGTGTCCCAAGGTCAGTCCCCCGTACAAAAACATTGGCAAAGCTCAAGGGCTGTTGGCTCTGCTGATCGAGAATAAAGCCACAAAGTTTGACCTTCTCTCGCTGCGCTAGCCCTGGTTTAACAATCACGTAGCCTTCAATAATCTCAAAGGAAAGCTCTGTATCATCCAGCAAAAACTTCATTTGTCTTTCCAGGTTGCCCTCTGGTAGCTTGGTGGCTACTTCAATTCCCTCTAGCAACTGACTATCGTAACTAAAGGAGACTTTGAATTTCTTCTCCAAGTCTTTAAAAACGTTTACCAGAGCTGTTTGAGCTGTCGTCGGTCTATCGGTAGTTGTTTGCGCTTGTAATTTCGGTCCTACCAATAGCAGGCAGAGCAGTCCGAGGCAGACTGTCAGGTCCCGTATCCCTTTACTTCTTCTTGGCACAAACAGTTCCATGGGTGAACTTCGTTTATTTTGACAGGATTTCAACCCGTTGATCATCAACTATAATGTAGCGTAGATTCATCGCTTCACAAATCAATTTCAAGGCATGATCGAGATCAGTAGCGGGTACAGTTCCGCTGTATTGTCGATCGGCTGCCGAGCCTTGATCAATAATTTCGATGGTATATTTTCTTTCTAATTCGGCAAACACTTCCGAAAGGCTTTGGGATTCAAACTTTATTTTTCCACTCAACCACAAGGGGCTTGCATCCGTGTGCTTTTGAATCGCCGTAAGACGGTTGTTAATGATTTTAATCAGATCATTTTCCTTTAAAATAACACCTTGTGTCGTCTGAGGCAAACTAACGGAGACTTTTCCTTCAAAACATTGGACTACGACCTGTTTGTCTCTTGCTCGAACGTTGAATTTTGTTCCCAAAACTTCTACCTTCGCTTGGGAAGTGTAGACCCAAAATGGATTTCCTTTTTCGACCTCAAAATAGCCTTCTCCGTTCAATTGAATTCGGCGCTTTTCTCCCCAGCCTTCAGGATCATAGCTTGCTCTTGAGCCTGCATTCAAGGTAATCATTGAGCCACAAGGTAAGGTAAAAGATTGCTGGGCACCGGCTTGAGCGATAAGCATTTGCTCCGATGGATAGAAGAGATAAAAACAAAGTCCTAAAATTAGGGCAAGTCCTGCCGCAATGCCCAACCACCAAGATTTTCGACCCAGCAAAACCTTACTTTGCTCTGGCTGTTTTTCCACATTCTCCATCTTATCTGCCAAGGCTTTCCACCGCTCCTGTTCATCAAAGGGAGGAAACTGTAGCCCCTCCATTCGCTCCAACACTTGCTCAAGCGCCGGCAAATCTGTCTTTTCCGACAATCCCGACAACTCTTCCTCGCTGAGCTCTCCGTTGATCCAGCGTGCCAAAATGGTATCGTCAGTAAAGTCTTTTTCCATAATTATTGATTGCAATCCCTATACAGAACGGATGATGATCTCCAAACCCTACCCGTGGACCTTGATTTTTGACTAAAAAATATTCGACACTGACTGACTCAAACTTTTACCGCAATTTTTCGCAGTTCAAGCAAAGCCCGATGCATCCGTTTTTCCACCGCCTTTTTACTGATGCCCAAACAATCCGCAATCTCTTGATAAGTCATTTTTTCAATGCGATTCATCAAAAAGACAACTCGACTTCCCTCGGGCATACTGTTGATGGTACGTTCCAACTTCGCCTGAAATTCTTTCATTTCAAAAATAAAATCTGGAGCTTCCGCTGTTTTCGAAGAACCCTTCAGGTGTTGAAAGTCCAGTACTACTTTTTGATGCCGTACATGATCTAAAAATAAATTTTGTGCTACCTTAAATAAAAAAGAAGCGGCTTTACCGGAAACGATTTGGGCGCATTTTTTCCACAAGCGTAGGAAGGCCTCTTGAGTCAAATCCTCGGCCAATTGGAGGTTGCCCGACTTGGCAAAAATGAAATTACGCAGTTTTCGCGCATGGGTCTGGAATACCTTTTGAAAAGCCTGTTTTTCACATAGCCCTGAACGTAGTACTTCTTTTTCGTTGGATTCCATGATGATGCGAAAGGAGCAATTGGTTTTTAAATTTTGTCACGGTAGGTAACAATCCCTCATTCAAAAGGTTGATCTCCAAAGTTAAGGGGAGTAAAGTAAAGTCAGCTCATTTTTTTTAGAAGCGAGGTAGGGTATTTTTTGGATCATCCGTTTCAAAGATAAAATACCTAAAAATGAAAAAAATAATACTCCTCATCATTACTGTACTTTTTTGTTGTCAGGCATTTACACAAAATGACCTAACTGGATATTACAATTGGTCGACCATGAAAATTGGCAATGGCGGTTGGGCCACTGGCCTGCACATTCATCCCAGCGGCAACCCCGTTTATTTTCGTAGCGATGTATCTGGTGCTTATCGTTGGAATGAAGCCAACAATACTTGGATTTCGATTGTCAATCAAAACACCATGCCACCGGATGAAGTCTCCATTAAAAGTACCATTTGGGATTCCAATGTTTATGAAGGCGTCGTAAGCATCGTCTCCGCTCCAACCAATTCCAATATCGCTTACATGGCTTTTATCTCAATGCTTCCTCAACCCGGAGAAAGCCAGGGCTGTATTTTTAAATCTACCGATCAGGGCAATACCTGGACACGTACCCAGCTTTGTGAGGTATTCATGGGAGCGAATACAGAAAGTCGCTTTGCCGGAGAGCGATTGGCCGTTGATCCTCTGGATGAAAATATCGTTTATTTCGGATCGCAAGAAGATGGACTTTGGTCGACTACTGATGGTGGAAATAATTGGACACAGGTGTCCACCAGCATTATTCCAAGTGGTTCGGATGGATTTGGAGTTGGCAATGTTGTCTTTGACTCCAGTGGGGGCAGTCAAAATGGGAAGACCAAAAATATTTATGTAACCGTCAATCAGGAAGGTATCTATTTTTCGGGGGATGCGGGAGCTTCCTGGAATAAAATCGATGATGTCAGCGGTGGGCCTAATATTGGGATTGGCAATTTGGAAGATGCGGTGATCGACAACTCTGGTACCTTCTACGTCATTGCACAGGAATCACTATTTAAATACGACAACGCTCAGTGGACGGAAATTGCTCCTTACCCCCATCCTTTCCAGGAAATTGCCATCGATCCATTTAATGAAAACCGACTTTATCTGATTCACATCAGCGGTCATCCTACCCGTTCGCTGGATGGTGGAGACAATTGGGAATACCTAGAACAGACCATCACGGCAACGGATGTACCTTGGTTGCAAACGACCATCGATGCCAGCGGAAGTTGGATTTCTCCCGGCGAAGTATTGTTTGATCCAGTTGTTCCCGGAAGACTTTGGTTGGCACAAGGCGTCGGCGTGTTTAGAACCACCGATATTAACGACGAACAAATCAATTGGCAGTCGATCAATCGGGGAACAGAGACTTTGGTCTCTAACGATATTGTCGCTCCACCGGGTCACTCTCCTTTGGTGGCCGCCTGGGATTTTGGTCTTTTCTCCCTATCCAATCCAGATACTTATTCCGCACATCGAACAAGTCCCGACCATCGATTCAACAGTGCCTGGGATTTGGATTATTGTGAAAACGATCCCAGCTTCATCGTGGGGATTCTCGACGATCATCGGTTTTGTTGTCCCGACGGTGCCCGTCAAAGTGGCTATTCTACCGATGGAGGATTGAGCTGGAACATCTTCCCCTCCATTCTCAATAACAACCATCCCAGCAACCTCGAATTTGGCAATATTGCCGTAGCGGCCACCGATAAAAACAATATGGTCTGGTTGCCCGCCAATGATCAAATGCCCTTTTATACTTTAGACGGTGGCCATACTTGGACGCAAGCCAATTTGCCCGGAGCTTCTAATGGAGGATTCCACGCGCTGTATTTAGAAAAGAAAGTTTTGACCGCCGATAAGGGAGTAGACCATAAGTTTTACCTCTATCACTGGGAAAAGGGGCTATATATTTCCGAAGACGGTGGGGCCAGCTGGTCGCTTTCCCCTGCGGACTTGCCGATTTGGGGCTGGCACGCCAAGTTACACGGCGTAAGTGGTTTTGCCGGACATTTGATTTTTACCCTCGGTTTAGCCAATACGGCCGCAACCCTCTACCATTCCACCGATGGCGGTCAGAGTTTCACCGAATTGAGCAACGGGCCCATTGCCTCGGCCATTGCGACGGGCAAAGGCTTGGGCAGCTATCCCACTTTTTATGCAGCCGGAGAATTGAACGGTATAGAAGGTATCTGGCGCAGCACAGATGTGGGGGGCACTTGGGACAAAATCGGTGTTTATCCCTCTGGTATTTATGCTCCGATTGTGGCCATGGAGGCCGACCAAGAAATATTTGGACGCGTCTACGTGGCAGTGTCTGGCTCCGGTTTTGCCTATGGCCAAGATTTGATTACCTCCCTTCCGGTTGAAATGCATCGCTTTTGGGGCGAAAAACAAAAAGGGGGAATTGAGTTGAACTGGGTGACGACTTCCGAGTCTGAAAGCGACTTTTTTATCCTCGAACACAGTTGGGATGGAATCAATTTCAGCGACTTGGCCAAAATCTCTGCTGCCGCGAACAGTCGAACAGAACAACAGTATCGATACCTCCACAATCAGCCCGCCTTCGGGAGCAATTACTATCGACTGCGTGCGGTAGATTTCAATGGTTGGACAGACTTTTCGGACACCATTAATGTCTATTTCGATCAAAATGCCAAGGTGACGATTTATCCCAACCCAGCCAAGGAAAAGCTATTCATTACGACCGAACAAACAACGGAACTGCAACTACACAACAGCTTTGGAAAACTAATCTGGACCCGCACTTTTCCACAAAACCAAGAAACAACAGTGGATATTGATCATTTGCCACCAGGTATCTACTCCTTAAAGTGGGGCAATCGGGCACAAAAACTGGTGATTCAATAGCCCGATCGGCTTTCACTCTCTCTACAAGGGGCAGTCACAGAGTGGTTTCGTTTACAACGGAAATTTTCTCTGATGGCCGCCCATTTTCATTGGCAAAAATAGCGTGAAAATTGAGGCGAAGGGCCTAAAAAAGTACCCCTCTCCACCTGGAAGGAGAGGGGGCACATCCCAAAAACAGATTCTGGAAAAGTTTCCCGAAGGAATCCAATTCCTGGCATTTCTTGCAGATGCAATATGCCGTAGGTAGATTTCATCCGCGTAGTGTGTGGGATGAAAATCATGAGATTACAATTGCAGTACAATTGATAAACGGAATGTCAAAGGATCATAAATTAGCTTCCTCACAGCGGATGTAAGTTTCCATTTATTCCCTCCGGAAACTCACGGGCTAATATGATATCCTCCACAAAGACATCTGAGCATATGCATCAGACTCAGAAAGTTGAACAACTTTCTGGAAGGAAGTTTTTTAAGCAATCTAATGCTGGGCTGATCTCAACGGATCAACGCGATAAAATAAACGGTTGTTGGGAAAAATTCCTGGCTGGGTTTTCGGAATGACTTATTTGAATGACCAGGTTTTTGAAAATGCATCACAAATATATACCATATATTTTACTTCTATATACCCTTAAAATGGTATTTTGTTGCCCTAATTTCAGTTAAATTCTTAGCGGATGAATAAAAACAAAATCAACACGTTCACTACTATCTTGTTGGCCTGCCTACTCCCTCTTACTGGGGCGACTCAAGTCCTAGATTTTTCCTTTGAATTTCAGGCCTATCCTACGGGATTGATTCCTGGTCTTCGCATTGAAAAGCCCTTTCACGAAAAAAATGCCGTTCATCTTCGGCTGGGCTACAATTGGATCCGACATGGTTCGCTCGGTGTACAAGACGATGAACGAGGCGATGGTTTTGGATTTTCTTTGGGCTACAAGCGCTATCTGAAATCCTCCTTTCGATCCTGGTATCTGGGCCTTAAAAATGATATTTGGTTCAATGAGTTGGACTGGGAAACCGAAGTACAAAATGCCACCATGCGGGGCACTTCAAAGATCATTGTCGTACAACCCACTTTGGAAGCTGGCCATCTCTTTTTGTTAAAAAACAATTGGATTTTTACCCCTAGCATTGCCTTTGGCTTCGAAATCAATGTCAAAACGGAAGGGGCCGAAATGGGACAAGGTGCCATACTCTTGTTGGGCTTCCATTTTGGCCGACGATTCTGACGCTTTGCCAATTTGTCAAATCCTTGATAATTCCCTCGTTTAGCGGTTTTTTTTAGAAAAATTCCCTTAATTTTGCGAAGGTCGAGCAAATGTTATGTGCATTTGAAACTATTCGATTCCGTCCTTTCCATTTCTTATTTGGCCTAAGAAAAGATTTCATTTGACAACAGACAGATCCGTATCTGCCATTTTTGGTACAGTTTTACGGTAAAATATGAACATAAATCCCGGAATATGAGTCAACTAAAATTTCTCCTTTTCTTTTGTATTTCTTTCTTTTGCCTACAACAACAATCTTTTGCTCAGTTGTATATCAACGAGTTGATGGCAAAAAATGACAATGTCATCAGCGATGAGTTTGACGAATTTGACGATTGGATTGAAATTTATAATGCGGGATCGAATGATCGAGACCTGGCGGGGCTAATCTTTGCTGATGGAGCCAATGAATGGCCAATTCCAGCCAATGATCCCCAACAAACGATTGTCCCTGCTGGGGGCTATCTCTTAATTTGGGCAGACGATGATACGGAACAAGGTGCACATCACATCAGTTTCAAACTCGGTGCAGGGGGAGAGACCATCACCCTTTTTGAATCCGATGGAAGCACCGTCATCGATCAAGTTGAATTTGGTGCCCAAAACTCTAATCTCTCTTTTGGTAGAACAACGGACGGAGCAGCGGACTTTGAAATTTTTGCCAATCCTACCCCGAGAATGTCCAATGCAAGTGGAGGAATGGTATCGTATCAGGCCTTAATCAGTGCTCAAATTTCCAGTGGTGCCGATGATGCAGAAGAACCAGTCGGTTTTGATTTCCTCTCTTTGGATGACAATATCATTCGAATTGTCAACGATTGGAGTGGAGACCAAACAGTGGGCTTTCGCTTTACCAATTTGGAGATTACTCCGGGTGCAACCATCAAATCTGCACATATAGAATTTATTACTGGCTTCCCAAGTCTGAGTGTCGGCCCTTGTGACATTGATATTTACGGCCACAATACGGGAAATGCTCCTACTTTTGAAAATACTGCGCAAAACATCAGCAATCGTCCTTTTACAAGTGCCTCGGTCAACTGGCAGCCCGAAGATTGGGATGTTCCATCAGATCCAGGAGAGGTTCGGGTCACTCCAGATTTAAGTACCATCTTGCAAGAAGTCATCGATCGTCCAGATTGGGGATCTGGCAATGCCGTTGCTCTGGTGATGCAAGGGACAGGCGTACGGGCTCCCTTTGCCTATGAACAAAATCCCGAACAAGCCGCCAAGTTGTTTATCGAAGTGGCATTGCCCGCACCAACAACCCCCGTCACTGATTTATACATCAATGAAATTGTTCCCGGTGGAACCGACTTTACGGATGAGACCGGAGACTTTGAGGACTGGGTAGAAATCTACAACGGAGGCAATACTGCCGTAAATATTGGAGGCTTATTTCTCACGGATTCCTACTCCAATCTGACCAAATGGCAAATAAGCGCTCCACGTACCATTCCACCCAACGGTTTCGCCGTTATTTTCGCAGATAAAGAACCCTTCCAGGGGGGATTACACGCAGATTTCAATTTGGAAGCTTCGGGCGAGCGATTGGCCCTGGTGCAGTTACTTGATGGCAATTTTAGCATCATCGATTCAATTAGCTTTCCCAGTGTTCCCTTCAAAGCGTCCTATGGCCGGGAAACGGATGGAAGCAATACTTGGATTACCTTTGGCCAAATCACTCCAGACGCCTCCAATAATGGGGCCTTGCCCGCTCTGGTTCCTCCGACGATTGTCCTGCAAGGGGGCATTTACAGTGGTACGGAAAGCACCGCGATTACCCATCCCGATAATGGGGTCAGCATTCGCTACACCACGGACGGTAGTGAACCCGATGAAAATTCACCACTTTACAGCAATCCCATTTCAATTGATGAAAGCACCAGTCTCCGAGCAAGAGCGTTCAGAAATGGGTTTGTTCCCAGTCAATCGACGGCGGCTTCCTATCTTATCGATGTTCCGCTTCATCTGCCAGCATTGTACATCAATAGCGATCCCGCTCATTTTTTCGATGACGAAACTGGTATTTACGTAGAAGGAACCAATGGGATTCCCGGTTTCTGCCGGAATGATCCTGTCAACTGGAATCAGGATTGGGAACGTCCGATTCATTTGAGCATGTTTGGAACGGATGGAACAGAGTTGTTTGCCGCCAAAACGGGTGTAAAAATTGGTGGAGGTTGTTCTCGTTCCTATGCGCAAAAGAGTTTGAACATTTATTTGCGGCGCAATACTTATGGTAGCAATCCAATTGATTATCCCATTTTTTCGGGAAGAGAAAACCATGAATACCGAAGACTCAAATTGCGCAACAGCGGTCAAGACTATCTTCGAACCATGTTTAGAGATGGCTTGGTCCAGACTTTATTGTGGGACAAAGTAGATATTGACTTGCAAGCCTTTCGCCCTTCTGTACTCTACATTAATGGGGCCTACTGGGGCATCCACAATATTCGCGAACTCTTTACGGATGAGTATTTCAACCAACATTACAATATTGATCAGCTTGATCTCGACTTGATCAAAAACCCGGCGATGCCCTGGGTAGAAGTAAAAACGGGCAACACAGAGGCTTACGACGACCTCTTTAACTTTGCAGAAAACAATGATCTTTCGACGATAGACAATTACAACTTTATGGAAGCGTCGATCGATATGAATGAATTTCTCAATTATTGGATTGCTTCGATTTACATTGCCAAATACGACTGGCCCGCCAACAATTTGATTGTCTGGCGAGAGCGCAAAGCTGGAGCGAAATGGCGCTGGGGAGTCATGGACAATGATGGAAGTACGGCCAATGGTTTTTCTCCGGAAACAGAACCCGGTTTCAATACCCTCGATTTCGTGATGGACGATGTGAGTACAGAATGGCCCAATCATCGGTCCAGTACTTTATTTTTCCGAAAATTACTGGACAACCAAGGATTTCGCGATGAATACATTCAGCGGACTTGTAGCTTTATTGGTTTGGTCTACTCGGCCGAGAGAAGTAGTTACTTTATTGATAGCCTAAAAATGATGATCGATCCAGAGATCAACAATCAGATTGATCGTTGGGGAGATGACCTTTCCGTGGGAGGCGATATTTTTAGCTGGGAGGCTTGGGTAGACAAAATGCGAGACTTCTTTGTAGATCGTCCCGGTCATATGCACACTTTTATCAATGACCATTTCCAACTGAACAACACTTATGAGCTGACCCTCAACTATAATGAAAATACGGGTGGTTTTGTGGTGGTCAATCAAAATGAAATGGAAACGCCCTACAATTTTAAGAATCAGTATTTCAAAGGCATTCCCTTGCGGGTAAAAGCAATTGCCAAGCCCAATTATGTCTTTTCCCATTGGCTTGAAACCGGAGCAACCGATCCGGTCATCGATTTTGTGGCCAACGAAGATGCGGTATTGACGCCCGTTTTCATGAATACCGTTAACGTGGAGGAGGTCCAAGATCTTCAATCTTTTGAGCTCTATCCCAATCCAAGTGCTGGACAAATTCAAGTTAGTTTGAGCTTTGCCCAGGCAAATCGGGCAGAGATTAGGGTATACAATTTATTGGGACAACAGCTATATAGTAGCCAACAGGAAGGCAATACAATCGTTCAGCAAATTGACCTAAGTAACTTCTCGGATGGGATCTATATTGTAAGTGTCGAAACAGCCAATGGAAAAGCACTCCGAAAAGTGATGCTAAGAAAAGAATAGACAGATATTACATGGCAACGGAAAATAAGTCCGTTGATCAAAGATGGAGGGAAATCGGAGTTTACATCTTTCCCGAATAATACTTATATTTGTTCAGGAAATTCAGAATTTAAGAATTTTCATTTGGCCCTTCATTTTCGCACGCATTTGATCCTGCTTTTGACCAAAAAGGCTTCGTTTCCCCAAACAGCGTTCGGCGTACGATCATTCCAGACTTTACTTTCTACCAAAGTAGACGAAGTTGAAAACCGATTTTAGTAATAATAGGTTCTTATTTTATTACGTAGATATTCTCCCCTGGAAAGGGACTTACAATTGATCAGTTGGTTGATCGCTCCTTTGCCATCCACTTACTGAAAGGAAACAAAACTTTGAACATGGACACCCTCAAGCTACTCTTGCTTACGCTCGTGCTGGGCATTGCCATTCCTAGCCAAGCCCAAATCTATCTCAATGAATGTATGGCCGTCAACGATATGGCCATTGCCGATGAATTTGGCGAATACGATGACTGGATCGAACTCTACAATGCGGGAAATAATCCCGTAGATCTTGCTGGTCACTTTTTGAGCGATGATCCCAATAATCCGATGCTTTGGTCATTTCCCACTGACGTTCCAGAGCTGACTACCATTGCTCCCGGAGCTTTCCTCTTGGTTTGGACAGATAATGATCCGGATCAAGGCCCATTGCATAGTAATTTTAAACTCAGTAGCAATGGAGAAGTAGTGCAACTTTACGCAGCAGATGGCATTACCCTGCTCGATGAATTGGCTTTTGGCGAACAAAATGCTGATGTCTCCTTTGGCCGACTACCCGACGGTGGGGCTACCTTACAAAACTTTCCAATCCCAAGTCCCATCAGCTCCAATGCCAATGCAGGGACACCCACTTACGATGGTTTTGTCAGTGTACAAATCAAGCAAAATAATGATGATGCGGAAGAACTTCCTGGCGGTACGGTCAAACTGACCAGTAGTGATTTGGAATTGGGGATTGACGGAACCCTTGCTCAAGTTGTTGGTCTGCGTTTTCAAGACATTGCGATTCCTAAGGGAGCCATCATCAATAAAGCCTACATTCAATTTACTTCTTTTCAGAGCACAACGGGAGTAAGTCAATTGTCAATTTGGGGGGAAGCGACTAGCAATGCAACGGCTTTTGAGGCAACTGCCAATAATATCAGTAGTCGCAACAAGACAAATAATATGGCCGCTTGGGAAAGCCTAGATTGGCCATTCACCGATATCGCCGGAACGGAACAACAAACTGTTGACTTATCTGCTATCGTGCAAGAAATAATTGATCAGTCTACCTGGCAGGCAGGCAATGCAATGGCTTTTCTCATTGAAGGAACAGGAACCCGTACGGCCTACGCCCACGATTTTGTTGCCAGCAGAGCAGCGCAGCTCGTTGTAGAGATGAGTCTGCTTGCTCCACAAAATCCGGTCCAGGGTTTGGTCATCAATGAATTGGCTTCCAATGGTACAGACTTTAGTGATGAATTCGGAGAAGAGGAAGACTGGGTTGAACTGTACAATCAAAGTGCAGCAGCCATTGAAGTCGGAGGACTCTACTTGACCGATGATTTGGATCATCCAACCAAGTGGCAAATTAGCCAGCCGAGTACCATCCCTCCCGGAGGCTTCCTCATCATTTGGGCAGACGATGATACGGAGCAAGGAGGGCTACATAGCAATTTCAAATTGGGGGGCAATGGAGAAACGCTGGCCTTAGTGCAAGTACTAAACAATAGTACCAACATCATCGATTCCATCAGTTTTGGGGCAATCCCCTTGCAGGCGTCTTATGGTCGCGAAAGTGATGGTAGTCCCAATTGGGTGACCTTCTCAGCTTACACGCCCAATGCTTCTAACAATGGTAGTACGCAATGGCTCGCTCCACCTATTTTCTCCCTAGTAGGAGGCAACTATCCAAGCAGTCAAAGCGTCACACTCTCCCACCCCGATCCAGCAGTACAACTTTTTTATACCACTGATGGAACAGAACCACAGCCTTGGTCCACTCCGTATAACAACCCAATCACGGTTGATCAAACACAAGCCATTCGAGCCAGAGCTTTCAAAGGCGCTTCCATCAGTCCTACGGCTACTCAGGCTTATCTGATTGATGAAAGTACCGCTATGGCCAGCTTATTCATTACCACCGATCCGGACAATTTTTTCGATGATGAAATTGGCATCTACGTGGAAGGCACCAATGGCATTATTGACTTTTGCAATACCACACCCAAAAACTGGAACCAAGATTGGGAGCGCCCCATTCATCTAAGTTTATTTGAAACGGATGGTAGCCAAGCTTTTGGTGTGAATGCTGGAGCTAGAATTGGTGGCGCTTGTTCTCGTAACTTCGACATGAAGAGCCTCAACATTTATCTTCGTCGCAATACTTATGGAGATGAGAACGTCGACTATCCCATCTTTCCCGGAAGAGGATCGTTCAATAATTATCGCCGATTCAAAATTAGAAATAGTGGACAAGATTTTGTCCGAATGGGATTTCGGGATGGGCTACTTCAGCAAATTTTATGGGATCAGGTAGATCTTGACCTACAAGCCTTCCGTCCGGTATCCGTCTACCTCAACGGGGAGTTTTGGGGCATCCACAATATTCGCGAAAATTTCAATGATGAATATTTCGAAGATTACTATGGAGTTGATGGTGACGATCTAGATTTGATTAAAAGTCCATCTTTGGATTGGAGTGAAGTCAAAAAAGGAACGGATGCGGAGTACAATGCACTCTACGATTTTATCGATCAAAATGATCTGAGTGATCCAGCCAATTATGCCATAGTAGAAGAACAGATGGATGTCAACGAATTCCTCAATTACTGGATCGCCATGATCTACACGGCCAACTACGATTGGCCAGCCAATAACATTACCGTTTGGAAAGAAAGAAAAAACAATCGCAAGTGGAGATGGGCGCTGCTCGATGCAGATGGCAGTACCGCCAATGGTTTGACGGATCAAGCAGAGGCTTTTTACAACACCCTAGAACAAGTAACAGATACGGAAAGTACCGTTTGGCCCAATCACCGGAACAGTACTTTGTTTTTTAGAAAACTACTGACCTATCCGAATTTTCGGGATGAGTTTATTCAGCGAAGCTGTAGTTTTATCGAGTTGATCTTTGAGGAAAACCGAGTGGCCGATATGACCGATGAAGTCAAAAACCTCTACGAGTCGGAAATCGATCGTCACCTAGCCAAATGGGAAGCTGGCAATGCCTTGGGAGGAGATTATTGGTCTTGGAACAACTGGGTAAATGCTTTTAAAAATTTCTTTGTTGAACGACCGGATTATTACCGGGGGTTTATGCAAGATCATTTTAATCTGAGTGACACTTACACTCTAAGCATCAACTACGATGCCAATACTGGTGGAGACGTTTTTGTCAATACCAATTCCATGACCATTCCTTACCAGTATGAAGGTTTGTATTTTAAAAACGTTCCTTTGCAAGTCAGTGCCGTCGCCCAAGAGGGTTTTGAATTTTCTCATTGGTTAGAGACGGGAGAAACAAATCCAATCATTCAATTTATTGCCAATGCAGATGCGGTACTAACGCCGATTTTTAACCTAACGGGAACTAGTGTCAACTTAGGAAACGATGTTGCCATTTGTGAGGGAGAAAGTACCTTAGTCAATGTTGAGATTAGCAACTGTGAGGATTGCGTATTTTTGTGGAGTGATGGATCAAATGAAAGTAGCCGCAGTCTGAGTCCGCTAGTGAGTACGACTTACAGCATTACGGTGACGAGTTCAAATGGCAGTAGCGCCAGCGATGACCTCCAAATCACCGTGAATGCCCTTCCCCAAATCAATGGCAGCAGTATGGATATTAGTTGCTTTGGAGCAGGCGACGGAATGATCGATTTAAACGTCAATGGAGCTGGAACCTTTGCCTATCAATGGAGCAATGGCAGCAACACGGCCAATTTAGATAACCTCGCGCCCAATACCTATCAAGTAACGGTAACGGATGCCAATGCCTGCCAAAGTGACGCCTCGTTTCTGATTGAGGAACCCTCTTTTTTAATTCTTAGCCTTAGTGATTTACAAGAGGTCAGTTGTTTTGGTGGACAAGATGGAAGTATTTCCATTGGCTTAGCACAAGGAACTCCCCCCTACCAAGTCAACTGGAGCAATGGAGCCGGCGGGACAACAATCGAACAACTCAGCGCTGGAATTTATCTAGCCAGTATTACGGATGCCAACAATTGTCTAACAATAGAATCCTTCGAGATTGAAGCACCCAGCCCAATCGAAGCGAGCAGTACCATTCAACAAGTCTCTTGCGCACAAGGCAATGATGGTAGTGCGAGTGTTGAAGGGAGTGGAGGAACCCCTCCCTATCAATACAACTGGAGCAATGGAGTTGTGGGAAATAGTATTGAACAGGTAGCTGCTGGAAATTACACTTTAAGTATTACAGACGCTCAAGGATGTTTACTAATAGAAAATATTCTGATCAATCAAGCCACCGATATTGAAACGAGTACAACTTCACAGACAGTTTCCTGCTTCAATGGCAATGATGGCGCAGCAACAATTTTTGCTACGGGTGGAACTGCCCCATTGACCTATATTTGGAGCAATGGAACGATTGGCCCCACGATCGAGCAAATTGCTGCTGGCAATTATACAGTTAGCATTACGGATGCGCTCAACTGCATGCACATCGAGGAGGTCATTATCGACCAAGCTAGTCCTATCGTAGTTGACAACACCAGCATCCAGGCGGTTTCTTGTTTTGGGGGAAGTGATGGCAATGCTTCGATAGAAGTTTTGGGAGGAACACCTCCTTTCCAATACCTTTGGAGCAATGGAGCTACTGAGCAGAATATCGAACAAGTGATGGCGGGTAGTTATTCCGTCAGTATTTCGGATCAAAACAATTGCCAACAAATTGCAACGATCGAAGTGGGTGAGGCTGAATCATTGGAAAGCGAATTGTTGGTCAATCCCCTTTCTTGCTCTGGTATTGATGATGCCAGTATTGACTTGGAGCCTACTGGAGGTACTGCCCCCTATAGCTATCAATGGAGTACCGGATCAACCAACCAAAGCATTGACAATTTAAGTCCAGGGATGTATTCCGTCACCATTACCGACGCCAATGAATGTCAAACGCAAAGCAGTGCAGTGATTGATGATGTGGGGGCTTTACAAACCCAAAGTAGCGAAATGCCTATTTCTTGTTTTGGCCAAAATGATGGCGCCATCGATGTTACGGTAAACGGAGGAGTCGAACCCTATCAATATTTATGGAGCAACAATTCGACCAGTCCTTCTCTCAGCGATTTGAGTCCTGGAACTTATACGCTAACGGTAAGCGATGTGAACGATTGCCAAAGTATCACCCAATATGAAATCATTGAACCCGATGTATTAAGCGGGTCCAATACGACGACTTCCCTATCTTGCTTTGATGCCAATGATGGAAGCATTGACTTAACGGTTTTAGGAGGAACGCCTCCCTTTACTTACCAATGGAGCAATATGGCCACTGATGAAGATCTCACAGATTTGGCGTCGGGCACATATAGTGTCACCATCATTGATAGTCGCTTTTGCTCGACAGAGCTGACCAATATCGAGATTGAAAGCCCCTTGGCGCTTATGCTCAATGCAGAGGTCGAACAGCCCAGCAACGGAAACGATGGAAGCATCACCACAGAAGGCAGTGGAGGGACCCCTCCTTACAGCTATACCTGGAGCAACAATGGAAACGGCCCTTCTCAACAAAACTTGGACGAAGGTATCTACACGGTAACCTTGACGGATGCCAATGATTGTGTTGATGAAGAAAGTTTTGTCCTAGAATTATCAACTTCTACTATTGCAGCCCAATCGATTGACCATTTGCTCATTTACCCAAACCCCAATCAGGGACTGTTCAATTTGGAGCTTGAGCTGACGGAAACCATGGACATCGATATTAGGATATACGATTTACTCGGACAATCCCTCCTACAGCAGCAACAAAGTGCCCAACAATTGAATCTCCTTTTTGACTTGAGTCATTGGCCAAATGGCGTTTACTTCGTTGAAATCAATACGGTACAAGGAAAGGCCAC
>JBCCSR010000008.1:0-21003 GCA_039199865.1 Bacteroidota bacterium | reverse complement strand
TAACGGATGCCAATGGTTGTTCGGTAGTCATCGACAATTTGATTGTTGGCGATCAATGTGGTCCTTGCGAGAATCCAGAGGTGCTTAGCATTACAACGACAGATGCTACTTGTACTCAGGACAATGGTACAGCGGTCATCAGCTTGAACGGAAATCCAAGCGCTTACAGCTATACTTGGACCAATGGCGTGAGTACGAGCAATGAGGCCAGTAATTTGGCAATGGGTACTTACTTTGTCACCATTTCAGATATCAGTGATGTAACTTGCTATACAGTTGTGGATTTAAGTATTGGCAATGTAGATGGTCCTGTGGCTACGGTGAGCTCCACAAGTCCTTCTGGATGTAGTGTTGCCAACGGTGCGGCTACGCTGAGTCCAAACAACTTTATCTACATTTGGAGTGACAATAATTTACCTGCGGTGCAACGCGATGACTTGGCCGCTGGAACTTACGAGGTAACCGTAGAAGAACCAGGAAATCCATGTAAAAACATCCTCACGGTAGCCATTACTGCCGCGGATGATTTGATTGCCAGCACCAACATCATCACGCAACCCACCTGTGGAAACGCAGACGGTGCCGTGAACATCGAAGTAAATGGTGGTAGTGGCCAATACGATTACAGCTGGGAAGGCAATGGTTCTCGAACGGGTCTGCCAGCAGATGATTACACGGTAACCGTGACGGATGAATTGAGTGGCTGTATGGCCGTTGTCGACTTCGTACTTGTCGATGATGTTGCACCAGCAACCATTACGGTTGATCCGGAATTGGCCTTGAACTGTATGGGAGATAACAACGGTACGGTCAACTACAGCGTTGATCTCGATCCAGCTTTTGTAGGCAATGATAGCGTAAGCATCATGAAGGAGGGTGTTCCCGTCAGCAATGGTAGTTTAGGTGCGGGCATTTATACAATTGAAGTCCGCGATGGCAACAATTGTATGGCTGCGATTGCCAGCTTTACCGTTACTGAGCCCACTGCCATTACTATCGTAGCGGACATCAGTAATCAAGATTGTGAAAATACAGCTTCAATCGCATTGAACGTGACGGGAGGTGATGGCAATTACAGCTTCGATTGGGAAGGCTTTGGTTCTACTAACGATCCCCAAGATCTGACGGGAATTGATGCGGGTACTTACCGACTAATCGTTACGGATGGTAATGGATGTACTACGATTGATCAATTTACCGTAGGCGATGATTGTAATGAAGCACAATGTGATCAACCTTACGTTAGCAATTTGATTACGACGGACGCAGAATGTGGATTGAATAATGGTACGGCCATCATTGAAGTGGGAGGCGATGTCAATGATTACACCTTCGCTTGGCCAGCCAATTTGAGTCATAACAATGAGGCCAATCAATTGCCCGCGGGTACCTACACCGTTACGATTACCGATGCAGACAGTACCGTTTGCTTTATCGAAACGACCTTTAGCATTGGCAACAGCGATGCACCTCAAGCCAGTGTAGTGTCCACCACTGCGGCGACTTGTGAAGCAGCCAATGGAATTGCCGTACTGGCTCCAGATTCACTGACTTACCAGTGGAGTGACGGGGCGCAAGGGGCAAGTCGTACGGACCTTTTAGCGCAAAGCTATCAGATTACCGTGACCGATGGCAACAATAATTGTTTTGACATCATCGATTTGACCATCGAAGCAGTGAGTAATTTAGTTGCGGAAGCGACGATTAATACACAACCAGATTGTAACGCCAGCAACGGAGCGGTGAGCATCAGTGTATCTGGTGGAAGCAATGATTACGAATACAACTGGGGCAATGGATGGACAGCTGAGGTGAATAGAACCGATCTATCTGCTGGAATTTACAATGTAACCGTTGTGGATCAGCAGTCGAACTGTACAGCTACAGTCAACTTTGTCCTTACGGAAAATGTACCACAAGCGGTGCTCAACATTCAAACACCAATCAGCATCAGCTGTTTTGGAGCGGCAGATGCTACGGTAGATTATGAGATTACCTATCCCGCTGGTTTTGTCGCACCTGCTCGAATAGAGATGCAAGATGCCAACGGAGAGACGGCCATCAATGGACAATTATCGGCAGGCAATTACTGCATTGTAGTTTGGGATGCCAATGATTGTTGGGCAGGAGAAGCCTGCTTTGATGTCCTTGAGCCTGAAGCCTTGAATTTAGCACTTACGGTGATCGACGCGGATTGCGATCAGAATGGAAGCATTGACATTACCGTCACTGGTGGTACCACTGATTACAGCTATGATTGGGAGGATGTGGCAGGAACCAATAATCCTGCGGATCGTACTGACTTACCAGTAGGAACTTATCAACTTACGGTAACCGATGCCAATGGATGTAGCATAGTGATGAATACGATTGAGGTGGAAAATGATTGTATTGAGGAGTGTACGCCACCTGTGGTGAGTAATATCATTACGGTTGCGAGTACTTGTGGTAGCAGTGATGGATCGGCAACGCTGGAAATCGTTGGATACTTCAACCATTATGATTACTTGTGGCCAAATGGTGAGAGCACCACAACTACAGCTACTGATTTGGCGGCTGGATGGTATGCAGTGACGATCAGTGATAAAAATGATCCATTGTGTTACACAGTAGTCGATGTAATCATCGACAATGCTGATGGACCACAAGCTACGGTAAGCAGCACAAGTCCTGCGGAATGTACAGCGAATAATGGCGCTGCAACCTTGTCGCCAAGTCAATACGACTACCAGTGGAGCGACGGAGGCAGCGGAGCCAATCGAGATGATTTGTTGGCCAGCAATTATACGATTACCATCACTGATCCGGTAACAAACTGTAGCAATGTGTTGCAAGTAGAGATTCCACAAACCAGCAATTTACTTGCAACGGCCAATGTCATCCGAGAACCATTGTGTGGGGAGGCAGATGGCGAAGTAGCGATTTTGACCAACGGCGGTAGTGGCAATTATGCTTACAGTTGGGGACTTTCTCCGGTCCGTGATGATCTAGCTGCCGGTCCGTATACGGTAACGGTAACGGATCTGGATACAGATTGTGAGGCGGTTGTTGACTTCGTACTGGTGGAAGATATTCCAGGAGCAACCATCGTGCTGACACCGACGCATTTGG
Organism: Bacteroidota bacterium; assembly: GCA_039199865.1. Lineage (GTDB taxonomy): Bacteria > Bacteroidota > Bacteroidia > Chitinophagales > Saprospiraceae > JALZUU01. The sequence goes on along the minus strand of JBCCSR010000008.1, from coordinate 17,892 downwards.
ATTGCAATGGGGAAGCTGACGGACGAATTGAATATGATATTGATTACGATTATGGTTTTGAACGACCACAGCATTTGGAAATCCGCAATGAACAAGGAGATTCCATCAGCAATGGAAGTTTGACGGCGGGCAATTACTGTCTCTTGGTTTGGGACAACAACGGTTGCTTGGCTGGCCAGTCTTGCTTCGAAATTCTAGAGCCAGAGGCCTTGAGCATTGATATTGCGCTACAAGCGATTGGTTGTACAACTGCAGGAAGTATTGATGTCAACGTAAGTGGAGGTAGCGGAGATTACCTCTACGACTGGGCAGACCTCAGTGGACCGAACAATCCTGAAGATCGTAATGATTTGGTAGAAGGCAATTACAATTTGACGGTAACGGATAGCAACGGTTGTACCTCAATCATTAGTAACTTGATTATTGAAGCCAGTTGTATTGGTCCAGATACCATTTATATCAGTACGCCTTACGAAACGCCAATGGATACCATTTGCTTGGACTTGTCTGAACTTTCGGCGAATCTAAGCAGTATGGACCTCTGTGGTGATCCGCTCTACGGAACGTTGAATCTGGATACCGTCAATCACTGTGTGACTTATCAACCAGATCCAGGATTTATTGGTGCAGATACCAGTTGTGTTGTCATTTGCGATGCAACCGGGACTTGTGATACCACTACGCTCATCGTGACGGTTAATCCACCAGCTTGTACGGATTATCTTGATTCTTCCGATACCACCAATTTAACGACCAGCAATTGTGCCGCCGGTGCAAGTTACTGTGTTGAAATTCCATTGGAAGAATTCTATCAGTATGTACTGACAGATAATGGCGCCACTTACCAGGGAGACATCTGGGGATGTTCTTTTGATAGTTCCTATACTTATTCGACCTTTATTTTCCCAAGCCAAGGAGCCGTTGGACCTTACCGCTTGGAAGGTTGGTCGGTCAACGGGGTAGGGCATACTACGGAGTTCATGCGTGTCGGACAATTGGTAGATTCCATGAATGTCTGGGATCCAATGGGCAATTGGAGCTACGATGCTGCTGCACATTTGATCCAGGGAGGCTATCCACAAAGTAATTATGGAAGTTTGCGCATTCGCCAGGTAGTGACCAATGCCTTTACGATTGTCGATATGAACTCTATCCTCATTCCAACCAGCACCAGAATTGATCTGGAGGTGGGCGCACACGAGTTGATTTTCGAACACGTCCAAACGGGTTGTCAAGATACCTTGTATGCGGAAGTCTTCTGTATTGGTCCGGACATCATCGTAGACACTATCTTGGTCAATACCACCGATACGCTTTGTTTGACTTCAGAGGATCTACCAGGAAACCTGATTAGTGTAGAGAATGCCTGTGAAGATTCTTCTGGTGAGTTCGTCTTGTTTGAGATTGATGGACAAAATTGCATCAGCTGCATCGGAATGGACATTGGTACCGATAGTGCCTGTATTGTACTTTGTGACGACCGGGGTATTTGTGATACGACTTTCCTCTACATCACCGTAGAAGAGCTTGCGGAAGAGTTAATCCTTCCAATAGCCAATATTGATGAAGATACGACTTTGAAAAACCACAGTATCGACATTGTGCAAAGCATCAATGACACCATCAATGGTACTTTGGAAAATACTTACATCGTCGATCAGCCTGGACACGGTTCGGTATTGATCAACCGCGATGGAACGCTGAAATATACGCCTACGCAGGATTATTGTGATGATGAAAATCCCGATTCGTTTACCTATGGCATTTGCAATAGCTTTGGATGTGATACAACCACGGTTTACGTCATTGTCCAATGTGATGATCTGGTGGTCTTTACGGGTTTCTCTCCGAATGGAGATGGCGTCAATGATACCTTTAAAATCCAGGGTATCGAGGCCTTCCCGAACAACAGACTCTTGATCTTCAATCGCTGGGGGAATGAAGTTTATAACAAAGAGGGATACCTCAATGATTGGGATGGCACTTGGAAGAATAAACTATTGCCAGACGGCACCTACTTCTACGTCTTGGAAGATGGTGAGGGCAAATCCTACTCGGGATATGTACAAATCCATCGATAGGCCTTGGTTGCTTAGATCCAAGCAAAAAACGGCGAGTGGAATGATTTTCCCTCGCCGTTTTTGCGTCTTACCTTCAGTCCATGTCTATTTTCATCAACAATCCCTTTGGTGCCTTCGTTAAGAGCGCTTAATTTTAACACTTATTAAAGCAAAATTTATCTAAAAAAAAATGATGTAAAATAAGAGAGAATCCCTATCTTTGGTCCGAGTCTGGCATCCTATGCCACTTTTTGGACTGTCACATCTAACCACAATCTTTAGCAGGCAAAATATTTTAATAGTAGCAGCCATTCCGTATGGAAGAGCAATTCCGCTAACGAGTTTCTTCAATTGGACCCTCCGAATACGCGTCCAAAGTTGGAAGTCCCGTTTAGCCCAAAGACCGATCCTATTTTAATTTGACCTCAACGCGTTGTCGTTGGGATCACAAAAATTATTGACCATGAAAAAAGTATTACTACTGCTTTTGATGTGGGTATCGGTCATGCAAGTGAGTTTTGCCCAAGGTTTTTGTAACAACCAAAGTTTCATCACTCCTTTATCTACTTCATTGGGATCGCCCGTGGATGGGCCTTACAAACCCTGTGAGGAAGTATTGTTTTGTTACAATGTCATTGACTTTAATTCTCAGGGTTGTAATTGGCTACATGCCATTGTCCCCGACTTTGGGGATTGTTGGGATCAATCTTCCTTTTCCCCCTTTTTTGCGGGCGCTCCCAACGATATCCTGACTTTACCGACTAACAACTCCGGGAATGGCGTTTGGACCTGGTATGAAGATGGAGAAATCAACTACAATAATATTTCGGGCTCCCTTCCTCCGGGAGGATCCGTTGGAGCAGGTTGGTTTTACTACAATTTTAACCTTGGTCCCGGCGGTAGCGATGCCGGAGATACCTGGGGCGATGGCTTTTTCTGTAATAGCCAGGGATTGACCTGGAATTTCTGTTTTTCTATGATTACAAATTGTGATCCCAATTGCGATGTCAACGATGGCTTGATCGATTGTCAGATGTCTTTTAAAACTTTTAGCGATGGAGAAACGGGGGGAAGGACTCAGGCAGATTGTGTGTTTGATCCAGCAACCAATTTCGATTTCAATTTGACTTGCTGTCAAAAACCTACCTTGGAAATTCCACAGACTTACGCCATTTGTTCGGGTGAACCCTTAATTATTGACTTCCCAACGACCAATCCAGACGTCAGTTATTATTGGACCGTCAGTAATTTATCGGGTGTGGTTGGTGCTGGAAATGGGGGAGGGGTCCGGTTGGAACAGACTTTGACCAACACTTCGGCCTTTCCTCAGGTGGTTAGTTATACCATTATTCCCATCAACAGTGTGGGAGGATGCAATGGCGATCCCGTGTTGATTGAGGTGACCGTTGAGCCCGATATTATTGTCAATGTCAGTGGGAATAACTTGGTTTGTCAAAATGAGTGTGTGACCTTATTTGCGTCCACGAATGGTGATCCCAATTCTACTTACGAGTGGAGCAATGGTTTTACTGGTGGTCCTTTTCTTGACGATTGCACCGGAATTTTCGAAACCACCACCTATACGGTTACAATTACCAGTCCCAACGGTTGTACTGGGGTTGGAGAATTGACCGTTGAGCCGGCACCCTTTATTTTTGTTTCGGCTGGACCGGATGTAGAAATTCCCTGTGGGGAAAATTCAATTCTAATTGAGGGCTTTAGTGAAGACGGTAATGTTTTGTACGATTGGTCGTTGAATGGCGTCTCTATTTCCGATCAATCGGTGTTGGAGGCTACGGAGGCCGGTACTTATTCCTTTACGGTCTTAGATATTTATGGTTGTCAGTATTTTGACCAGGTAGAGGTTACCCTGGCGCAAGGCTTAGCGGGGGTTGATGCCGGAGCGGATACTTATCTGCCTTGCGGTGCGACCAATATTGGTCTTGATGCCAGTGATTCCCCACAAGGTCCCGAATTTGTTTACGCTTGGTCTACCAACGATGGTGCCATTTTATTTGACGGAACGACTTTATTCCCGATCGTGGAAGAAGGGACTTATACCCTGACCGTGATCAATACCCAGACGGGTTGTAGTGCTACGGATGACATCACGGTTTTCCCTTCCATTGCGGGGACAATTGCTAGCCCCGAGCCTTTGGATTGCAATACCACCAGTGTCCTTCTCGATGGCTCTGCTTCCAGCAATTTGCCTGGCATCACCTATCAGTGGTCGACGAATGATGGCAACATCGTCAACGGTGCGGATACCAACATAGCCGAAGTCGACGCTCCTGGAACTTATACTTTGATGGTGACCGATACGATACAAGACTGTTCCGCATCAACGGATGTGGTCGTAGAAGACAACGCCATTGCCCCATTGGCAGAGGCAGGCGCAGATCAGGCCATCAATTGTATTGTAAGTAGCCCAACCCTTGATGCTTCTGGCTCTGCTTCCGGAGCCAATATCACCTATGCGTGGACGGGCCCCAACGGATTCTCTTCTGCCGATGTGAGCATCACGGTCAACGAAGTTGGCACTTATGTTTTATTGGTGACCAATACTGAAAATGGCTGTACCGCGACCGATGCAACCCTTGTTTTTGAAGATTTGGTGCCCCCCGTAGCGGAGGCAGGCAATATTGCTTACCTCAATTGCTTCAATGGTCCGTTGGCCACTTTGGATGGAAGCCAGTCCAGTCAGGGAGCTAACTTTACCTACGAATGGTTGGATGCGAGTGGAACGAGTATTGGCAATACTGCGAGCGTTGAGGTAGATTTGGTTGGCACTTACACTTTGACGGTTGTCAACACGGAAAATGGCTGTGTCGCCTCGGATGTCGTCAACGTAGAAGATGGGTTTTCCATTGAATTGACGACGACGGAGGTCAATTGTGAGGAAGACGATGGAACGGCCAGTTTGACGTTAGTCGGCATTAACAACCCAGTGTATGATTGGAGCAATGGAGCCACAACCGCCACTGTCTATGGCTTGGCACCCGGAGAATATCGGGTAACGATTTCGGGAGGGGAGGGCTCTTGTACGGAAGTTAGAGATGTTCGAATTGAAGCGGATCTGAGTTGCAAGGTTTATATTGGTGGTTATGCTTACGCGGATTTTATCATCAACAATTGTGAGTTGGATGATTTGGAAGAAGGCTTGGAAGGCATTACCGTCAACTTGTTGCCGCTTGGGATTTCGACTCAAACGGATGCCAATGGTTATTATGAATTTGAAGTCAATACGGGAGACTACATCATCGAAGTGGAAGAGCAGGCGCCTTACATTTTGCAATGTCCCATTGATGGAATGATTGAGGTCAGTTTGCCAGATACCAGTGATGTTTCCTTAGACAATCATTTTTATTTCCAGGTCATTACCGATTTTGATTTGACGGTTTCCGCTAATTCTGGTTCGGTTCAACCAGGAGAGTTGCAGAGTTATAATATCAGCTATTGTAATTTTGGTGTCCAGACAATCAATGGCATCCTACGATTTACGCATGATCCACAAATGATTTTTGATCCAATTGCTTCGGGAGCCTCTAGTTATGATCCAGCTACTTTTACTGCCACTTGGAATTTCTCTAATCTGCCTTTCTTGGCTTGCCAGAGTGTCAGCTTTAAAATGCAGGCCCCCGCTGATTTACCGGTGGGGACAACCATCGTGAGCACCGTAACGGTGACTCCGACTATTGGCGATCTGAATCCATTGAACAATAGTAAAACTTGGAGTCGAACAGTTCAAGGATCTTCTGTTTCCTTGGTCATTGGCAACAATCACGGACAAACCAAGGCCACTCATCAGCCTACCTTAAACGTACATCCCAACTTTCCCAATCCATTTGTCGAGCAAACCACTTTGGCTTTTGAATTGGCGCAGGAAGAAGCAGTACGCATCAGTATCTTTGACTCATCGGGCCGCTTGGTACGGGAGATGAAGGGGAACTATTCAGCAGGCTATCACGAATGGCAGTTTGATGCTAGCCGGGTAGACAGCAAAGGACTACTTTACTACCGAATTGAAACGTCTACTGAAAGTTTCAGTGGGAAAATGATGAAGATGTAAATTCACCAAAACATTTTGCCTAAACGAAAGTTTTGGGCGCCTAAATAAAATCGAAAAGGTCATCGTCACAATATTTGACGATGACCTTCCTTTTTTGCTTAAAGGACCTGTTTAAATGGCTAAAGGAGCATTCAAATAATATACAGGTCTGAAGAATGGTCCATTGTTTCACTGACTTTCTAGCGGGGCTGTACCTATATTTCTTGACTTGTCATCAAAAAAATAATCTCATTCATTTTCCGTGTATGACGCATTGGATGACGTCTAAAATAAAAAAAAGCAAATGTCATGGGGATGAAATTTGCTTTCCAAAAACCTATTTTTAATCAAAGTTATCTTTACCAGCTGATGTCGTCTTCGGTGACATCTTTGGTGGTTTCTTCTACTTCTTCCGTAATATCTTCGGTGCCCTCTTCTTCTGCCGCCGGCGCTTCTGAGCTTCCTTCGCCAAATCCTTCTTCCGCTCTACGGGCTTCCCATTCTTCGTGGCGTCGGGTGTATTCATCATAATCATATTCTGGCATCAAATCATTTTTGATGTGATTGACCGTTTCTTCGAGCCCTGCCATGAAACGATTAAAATCTTCTTTGTAGAGAAAGATCTTATGTCTTTCATAACCATCTCCGTTGAATCTTCGGGTGCTTTCCGTTAAAGTGAGATAGTAGTCATCTCCTTTCGTTCTACGCACATCAAAGAAGTAAGTTCTCCTTTTTCCAGCACGAACCTTTTTAGAAAATACACTCTCAAATCTCCTTTGGTTACTCTCGTTATCCACTTTTTAATGTTTTGATGAACAATAAATATTACGTTAACTCTCTACAAATGTAAATATTTGTTTAAAAAATCAAAAAAATATCTATTAAAATTTGCTGTCCAAGCGTCAGGGCAAGGAATTATAATTAGCGGTAGGAGCCACCAATGGAAAGGTATTTTTTGTTCAATTTGCGGTATTTGCCGTGAAAAAGGGGGAGAAGCTACCCTTTTTAGGGTAGAATAAGCTCAATGTTGCTCACTTTCTTCCTTTTCCATTTGCTGTTTTTCAAAAAGATCATAATAGTAACCTTTTTGTGCTAGGAGCTGTTCATGGGTACCTTGTTCCGTAATTTTTCCGTCGTTGAGCACGATAATCTGATCGAATTGGAGCAAGGAATAGATCCGATGGGTGATGATGATACAAGTTTTTTGTTTTAGAGCGCCATTGAGATAGCCTAAAATCTGTTGTTCGGTATTGGTATCTACGGCCGATAAACAGTCGTCGAGCAAAATCAAGTCTGGTTTTTTGATCAGGGCTCGGGCAATCGAGATCCGCTGTTTTTGACCTCCAGAGAGTGTGACTCCGCGTTCTCCCACCATGGTCTCAAATTGCTCGGGTAGGCCAATGATATCTTCATAAATAGCGGCATGTTTGGTAAAGGCCTCGACCTCACTTCTACTGGCATCGGGGCGCCCAAAGGCAACGTTTCCAGCAATAGTGTCCGAAAATAGGAAGACATCCTGAGGAACGTAGCCAATTCTCTGACGAAGATTGGACAGGTCATGTGTTTTGACATCTTTGCCATCCAATGAAATTTGGCCTCTATCGATGTCGTACATTCTGACGATCAGATCCGCAATAGTCGTTTTCCCAGAGCCTGTCTTGCCGACAATGGCCATTTTTTCTCCTGGTTTGAGCTCAAAGCTCACGTCTTTGAGGGCTTGGATCCCCGAATCGGGATAGGTAAAAGAGACTTGGTCAAAAACGAGATGTCCCTTCAATGCTTCATCTTGCTGCTGTTGATTGACAATATCAGGTTGGGTTTCTAAAAATTCGTTGATTCTTTTTTGGGAAGCAGAGGCTTGTTGAATAATGGAGGCAATCCAACCCGTAGCGGTCACTGGCCAGGTAAGCATATTGACATAGATGACAAATTCGGCAATATTGCCCGGCGTGATATGGCCTTTAACGACTTGTGTCCCTCCAATCACTACGGTGAGGACGGTACTGGCTCCGATCAAAAGGAGCATCAAGGGAAAGAAAAAAGCATTGACTTTGGCCAATTCCATTGCCCGATCCTTGTATTCGTCGCTTTGCAAGCCAAAGAAACGCCCCATCGCAGATTCTTGAACGTAAGACTTAACCACTCGAATGCCGGAATAAACTTCTTGTGCCGTACTGTTGAGGGTCGCCAACTGCTTTTGGATGCGTTCACTTTTTTTGTTGATGAGAGAGCTCACATAGTAAATCGATATGGACAAAAAGGGCAGTGGGAGTAAACAGTAAAATGTGAGTTGAGGGCTGACACTCAGCATCGAGTAAATGACCAAAACGAACAGGGAAAGGAGATTGATGCCATACAAGACTGCGGGCCCCAAATACATTCGAACTTTGTTGACGTCCTCTGTAATTCTGGCCATTAGGTCACCCGTGTTGTTCCTTTTGTAAAATGCCAGACTGAGGCTTTCGTAATGTTGGAAAACTTCTTTGCGCAAATCGTATTCGATCAGGCGAGACATGACGATAATGGTTTGCCGCATGAAATACATAAAGATGCCCATGATGAGGGCCAAGAGCAGGACCAAGCCCCCAAAAAGCAAGAGCGTTTTCCCCAGAATACTAAAAAATGCGGCCTGAGAAGCAAAGCCTTCATTGAGTTGGTACAAACCAATGTTGTCGACCACCAGATCGAGTGCCTGGCGGATAATGCGAGGCTGAAGTACGCGAAAATAATTACTCAAGGATACAAAGACGAAGCCCAGCAAAAACCGCCAGCGGTACTTGTAAAAATATTTATTGAGAAAGGCTAATTGCTTCAATTCGTTTTGATCTGGGTAAGTAAAAAGTAGGTAGAATAAATGTTACTGTATGTTAACAGCCTCAATAGCGCTTTTGTTCGAGAAAACAAAAGTACGGAATGAGAATTGGAGAAAGGGAAGATCGGGGTAAAATGTTTTTTTGTGAAGGATATAGCTTTTCCAAAAGGGTGGGACCCGCCCTCAAGACCGACCGATCGCCGACCTCCTTAGCGATTGCCGTAATAAGATACAGCTTCGCCACCCAGACCTGGTGAATCTTTTCAGGGAATGGTAGTTAAATTGTCATCGACCAATCTACAGGTACCTATTTCGATTGGTTAGATGCTATACTTAGACGCAGCAACCTCGCAAATTCCATAAATCTTCCGCTACTTTTTTTTTGTGAAAATCATAAATGACTCAAAATCAGTGTAATAAATTTTTTGTCGGCATTTATAATTTTGGGAGAAAGCTCTATTTAGCATAAAAAAAGGCTGTATCTTTGTGTTGCGATCAACGTATGTGAGATGCATATCAGTTGATGACAAAGCCTTTAACCATTAAACCTTCATCACTGCTTCAAGGTCATTCGCTTTGGCCAACCACGTTTTGAGGGAAACGCTATTAAAAAACAAAGCTGTAAAAGCAGCTTACACTAACCAAATTATAATGAATCGCATTATTACCCTGGATGAATTTATCATCCACAGACAAAAAGATTTTCCCTATGCCTCCGGCGAGTTAACGGGGCTACTTCGAGACATTGGAGTAGCGGCTAAGATTGTCAACCGTGAAGTCAATAAAGCGGGTTTGGTCAATATTCTCGGTGTAGATGGCAACGAAAATGCATCGGGTGATACGGTCCAAAAGTTGGATTTGTATGCCAACGAAAAATTGATTGATTGCCTGAAAAATAGTGGAGAATGCTGCGGTATTGCTTCTGAGGAAAACGAAGCCTTTATTCCCATTCCAAGTGTGGAGTCCAAAAATGCCAAATACGTTGTTGTCTTTGATCCTTTGGACGGTTCCTCCAATATCGATGTCAATGTATCGGTAGGCACCATTTTCGGTATTTATCGTCGAAAAAGTGATCCTTCTGGTCCCTGTCAATTAGAAGATTTTCTCCAAAAGGGGACCGATTTAGTGGCCGCAGGTTACGTCATTTATGGTACTTCTACCATCCTGGTTTATTCTACGGGGCGAGGAGTCAACGGATTTACTTTAGACCCTAGTATTGGTGAATTTTGCCTGTCCCATCGCGATATTCAAATTCCAGAAAGAGGTGGATATTATTCGGTCAATCAAGGCTATTATTTGAAATTTGATGTAGAAATGCGGCGCTACATCGACTACTGCTCGGATTTGAATCTTCGTTTGCGCTACATCGGATCGATGGTGTCAGACATTCACCGTACCCTTTTCCAGGGAGGTATCTTTTTGTATCCCAACACCCGTAAGTATCCTCAGGGCAAACTTCGTTTGTTGTACGAATGCAATCCCTTGGCATTTATTGTCGAACAGGCGGGAGGAAAGGCCATCAATACTCAGCTCAATCGCATCTTGGATTTAGAAACACGGGAATTGCATCAGCGAGAAACCATTGTGATTGGTTCGCCAGCCATGGTCGATGAGATGAAGGAGTTCATTCAACGTTACAGCGTCCCAGCGTATACTGCTATTGGTAATGGTACGACTGACGGATGAACAAAAAAAATGACGTCGAACTCGAATCGACGCCATTTGATACACACACAACACGTTAAATTCTTTATGGCTTAAGCACTTTGGTGCCCCAATCATTTTATTTCATCAAGGTGAAGTCTCCTTGGTAGACGGCCGTCTCTCCGTCAATAAAAGTGACTTCGACATAGTAAATAAAAACTCCGGGATTGAGTGTCTGCCCCTGGTAGGTACCATCCCAACCCATCTCTTCATTGTCGGTATTAAAATCTTCCTGTGCAAAAAGTAAGGCTCCCCAGCGGTTGAAAATTCGAAAAGTATTGACCTGGGCGACCCCAGTTCCGGTAAAGGGTAGAAAATAATCATTGACTCCATCCGCATTGGGGGAAAATGCATTGGGAATATACACTTTTCGATTTTTTACGACTCGAACAAAAACACGATCTGTGGCCTGACATCCATTTTCGTCAATGACCGTAATTGTATAACTATTGCTAAAGAAAGGTCGAATGTCTTGATACAAACAAGAATCGCAACTCAGTTCATTAAAGCTACTCCAGTAAAAAGAATCGATGGGTTGATTGACAAACGCATCCAACGTAATTGCTTCTCCCAGGTTGACTTCCAGGTCCTCTCCCAAATCTACCACCAGCCTTTGAGCATCTTCAATGATCACTGTATCTCGTCCCAAACAACCGTTGACATCTTGTACTTGGATGATCTGTGGCCCTACTGCTAGTCCACTAAAGAAAAGATTTTCCGAAAACACACCCTCGTTGAGTGCGTATAAGTAAGGTCCATTTCCTCCAACGGCGGAGTCGATCAAAATGACTCCACCGGCCTCTCCTTGGCAGCTAATATTTTCGACTTGTGTCAATAGATCGATTGGCTCCAGAATAGTCGTTTGAATCAATAAACTATCACAGCCCCGGAAATTGGTCAGATAGGTCGTATCACTCCCCACTGCTTCGGGATCACAGGTCCTTTCATAAATGGTCTGAATGGTAGGAGGCAATAATTCTACAACTTCGATAACAATGCTATCACAGCCCAGGTCATTCTGTAGTGTCGTTTGAACTTGTCCAACTTCATTTGGATTACAGCTGTAACTGGTGAACAACAAGGTATCTGATGCCAATAAATGGATGGTTTCCACGATGATACTATCGCAGTCTTTACGGTTGGTCAGGTAAGTGTAAAACACACCCGCCAAACTAGGATCACAAGTACTTTGTTCGAGGAAGACCGTATCGCTCCCCCAATAACTAACCTGTGTAAACAAAGTACTGTCGCATCCGTATTGATTGGCAAAACTTTGTACAAAAAATCCAGTATCCTGTGGGTTACAAGAACCCAGTTCCAAGTACAAAGTATCGCTAGGCCATAACTGGGTCGTATTGATGACAACACTGTCGAGACCAATATTGGTCATATAAATCGTTGTATCGCTTCCCACTTCACTGGGCTCACAAGTTCCACTGATCAATTGAAGGGTATCACAAGTGGTCAATTGAACCTGTTCAATGATGATGCTATCACAACCAGATTGGTTGTTCAACTGGGTCAAGGTCTTTCCAGTATCGAGGGGATTACAGGAATAGCTAAGCAGGAATGTGGTGTCACTTGTTAGATAATTGATTTGGGTAAAAACAAGACTATCGCATCCGTCGATGTTGGTAAGGTTGGTGATGAAAATTCCGGTATCGATTGGACTGCAGGAGTTGTCAAAGATCCAAGTGGTATCTGGGTTGACTAGGCTGACGTCATGAATAATGATGCTATCGCATCCGTTGATGTTGGTGAGGTTAGAGATGAAAATTCCAGTATCGATTGGATTGCAAGTATTCTCAAAAGTCCAAGTGGTATCCGCATTGACCAGGTTGACGTTATGAATGATAATGCTATCGCATCCGTCAATATTGGTGAGGTTGGAAATGAAGATTCCCGTATCGATTGGATTACAGGTGTTCTCAAAGGTCCAAGTGGTATCCGCATTGACCAGGTTGATGTTATGAATGATGATGCTATCGCATCCGTTGATGTTGGTGAGGTTAGAGATGAAAATTCCCGTATCGATTGGGTTACAGGTGTTCTCAAAGGTCCAAGTGGTATCCGCATTGACCAGGTTGACATCATGAATGATGATGCTATCGCATCCGTCGATATTAGTAAGGTTAGAGATAAAAATTCCCGTATCGATTGGATTGCAGGTGTTATCAAAGGTCCAAGTGGTATCCGCATTGACCAGGTTGACGTCATGAATGATAATGCTATCGCATCCGTCAATATTGGTGAGGTTGGAAATGAAAATTCCGGTATCGATTGGGTTACAAGTGTTATCAAAGGTCCAAGAGGTATCTGCATTGACCAGATTGACGTCATGAATGATGATGCTATCGCATCCGTCAATATTGGTGAGGTTGGAAATGAAAATTCCGGTATCGATTGGATTACAAGTGTTCTCAAACGTCCAAGAGGTATCTGCGTTGACCAGGTTGACGTCATGAATGATAATGCTATCGCATCCGTCAATATTGGTGAGGTTAGAGATGAAAATTCCGGTATCGATTGGATTGCAGGAATTGTCAAATGTCCAGATGGTATCTGCGTTGATTAGGTTGACGTCATGAATGATGATGCTATCGCATCCGTCAATATTGGTGAGGTTAGAGACGAAAATTCCGGTATCGATTGGGTTACAAGTGTTGTCAAAAATCCAAGAGGTATCTGAAAGCAGCAATTGCGTAAGATTAATAACGGTAGAATCACACCCGAATTGATTGTTGAGATTGAGTACTACAATTCCGGTATCAGCCGGGTTACAAGACTGCAAGGTATTGAAAGTTGAGTCAGATATTAGTAGTTGCGTAAGATTAATAACGGTAGAATCACATCCAAATTGATTGTTGAGATTGAGTACCACAATTCCGGTATCAGCTGGATTGCAAGACTGGAATGTATTGAAAGTTGAGTCTGATGGTAGTAGTTGTGTAACATTAATTACCATAGAATCACATCCAAATTGATTGTTGAGATTGAGTACTACAAGTCCGGTATCAACCGGGTTACAAGACTGGAATGTATTGAAAGTTGAGTCTGAAGGTAGTAATTGCGTAAGGTTAATAACGGTAGAATCACACCCGAATTGATTGTTGAGGTGGAGTGTCACGATTCCGGTATCAGCAGGGTTGCAAGACTGAAAGGTATTGAAAGTTGAGTCCGAAGGGAGCAATACCGTTGTAGTTATAATCGTACTATCACAGTATTGACCTGAAAGGATTTTAATCACGGTACCCGTATCTGCCGGATGACAACTGCTTAAGTCAATTTGAGTGATTGGGAGAGGAGTTACCAATAAATTGGTGATGATGATGCTATCACAGCCCAGAAAACTACTTAGAGTGTCTCGGTAAGTATCGCTGGTATTTTGGAAAGCTCCTTGTAGGAAAATAGCTGCTCCTTCGCAAACAAAAGTGTCTACCACTGTTTCGGGAATAGGTAGCAGACGAATGTCAACACTATTTCCAGTATTGCTACAGGCAGGCGTAGCACTATCGGTGACATTGGTAATGGAGTAGGTGGTATTGCTACTTGGATTGACACCAATACTGTAGCCAGAGAGAATGCTATTGAGCGTATGGCTACTCGTTCCATCGGTATAGGTGACATCGAACGGACCTGTTCCATTAAGCAAGACAACGAGGTCAACGCTTTCTCCTGGACAAATCGCCGTATCTTGCATCAATAAAGCCTCTGGAGCGGTATTGACCGTTAATACAAAATCATCACTCGCCAAGCAGCCAATGCCATTGCTTACGGTAACCCCATAAGTGCCAGCATGGCTTACATTGATCGTTTGGGTCGTTGCTCCTGTCGACCAAATGTAGCTGCTACCCAGATTTCCTGCATCCAGCGTCACCTGATCTCCCTCGCAAATGGTGGCTCCAAATTCAAGACTGACCAGAGGAGGCGCCATGAAATTGACCGTAATGGCATCACTTGTCGTACACATATTGGCATCCGTCACGGTGACCTCGTAAGTTCCATTGGTATTGATGCTGATGCTTTGAGTAGTTGCTCCGATTGACCAAAGATAGCTACCACCGGGATTCTCTGCATCTAGGAGGACATGGGTTCCCTGACAAGCAGTGGTATCGTTGCCTAAATCCACAGTCGGGAGTGAGTTGACCTCAATGAAAAGATCGTCGACTGAGGTACAGCCATGAATGTCCGTTACCGTAACTACATAAGTAGTATTGCTGGTCGGTTGGACAATTCTGAGGGCATCTTCTGATCCATCTGACCAGTTGAAATCGCAATGATCCATCTGACTCAGATCCAGAACTACGGAGGATCCACTACAAATTATCGTATCGGTCCCCAATTCAGCGGAGAAGTTACACTGTAGTTTTAAGATCCAACTGTCAAGGGACCAGGGCGGTCCCAGATTGTTTTCTGTTTTTTCCCCACTAATATCCGAATTGGACATTCCTCCAATGGCATAAGTATCGTCTGAGGTAGGAATGATTACCGTCATTTGATCATCTGCATTGCCACCATAGGCTGCATCTTGTAAAATATTGCCATCGCTGTCCAGAAAAGAAAGGTAGTAGTCTCTGCCGCCACGGCTGGCCTGAGTACGGGTTCCACTGATGTTGGAGGCAGAGTTTCCACCAATAAGATAGATGCCTTTGGAGGATTCCCCAAGGCTTTTCAGGTCTTCTGCCTCACTCCCTCCTATACTGCGATCCCAAATTTTAACACCATTGTTATCGGTTTTGATGACCCAATAATCGAGAGATCCGTAATTGACATCCGTTTTGTTGCCGCTGATGGGGGAGTCCGAAAACCCTCCTAGTAAAAATCCCCCATCACTGGTGGCCATTAAGGTTCGACATTGGTCATTGCCAGTGCCACCAAAAGTCTGATCCCATTGAATGATTCCATTGGCATCGATTTTGACCAACCAATAGTCCAGACTCCCATAATTGGGTGTCATTTTATCTCCATTGGCCGGAGAACCGGAAAGTCCAGTCAGTAAATATCCGCCATCCGCGGTGATTTGAAAGTCCAGTAACATATCTGCCGCGCTCCCGCCATAGGTACGGTCCCATTGCTTGTTGCCGTTTGCATCGGTTTTGATGATCCAAAAATCCCAGTCTCCTCGACTGGCTTCACTTTTATCTTCGCCCAGATCAGAAAAAGACATTCCCCCTAGCAAATACCCACCATCATTGCTTTGTTTGACGACCCACAATTGGTCATGATGGGGCCCACCGAAAGTTTTATCCCACAATTTATTGCCTCCCGCATCGGTTTTGACGATCCAATAATCAAAGTCCCAGGTATTGCCCTGGTTGGGCTCTGTCTTATCCCCATTGGCCCCCGAGCGGGTCCAACCACCTAAAATATAGCCACCGTCTGCCGTTTGATGCAAACTTTGCATGTTTTCTTCCATATCTCCACCGAAGCGAACGTCCCAAAGCAGATTTCCATTTTGGTCGAGTTTTCCCATCCAAAAATCACTCAATCCACGGGTCATTTGCGAGACATCACCATTCATGTCCGAAGAAGTTGTTCCCCCAAAAATGAATCCATCATCACTCGTTTGGAGCAAACTGCTCATTTCTTCAAAGTTATCTCCACCAATTGTGTGGTCCCATTCAACGCTGGGTTGTGCAAAATTAAAAGTCGCCACGAGAAGGAAAAGGAATACTAGGGACAGGGCCGGAGCAATGGCCTGAAGCGAGTTTTGGGGGCGGAGAACAGGGGTTTTGAACCTGACGTTCATGCCTCGTGTGTGTATTAATGGTAGAGATTAAATGGGAGGAAATCCGGGGGAGTTGTTTTATAACGTGTTGCTGCAAAGATAAATGTACTTAAGGGCTAGGACAATACCCAAAAGTTTTAAATAAAATGATATGATTTTTTGAGATGTATTTGGGCTCATTCAAATTGAAGATAGGGGATAATTTTTCGCCTGGTTTCTTGGTCTAGCATTCGAATATTAGCCAGTTCTTCGCTTTGGCGAAAAGGGCCATGCATTTTTCGATAGTTGACGATCACTTTGGCCAATCGCCAGCTGATATATGGGTGTTGACTCAATGCTTTTGCCGTCGCTTGGTTGATCTCAATCTGACGAATAATTGGCGACAAAGTCAGCTTTGTTTTGATGTTTTGGAAGGTACTATCTGGGAAATTATAAGTTTCTTTGATCTGTTCTAACCGATTGAATCCACCTAATTGTTCTCGGTAGGTGATGATCTGCTTGGAGTAGTAAGGACCGATGCCTTTAAGCGATTCTAGAGTAGCTTGATCAGCGGTATTGATGTCGATGATGGCCGGGACGGAGGGCTTTGTATTGGCGATAGCTGCCTCGGGAGCGGGACTAGTCAAGCTATCTTCTTCCAATGCTAGGGTATCGGACATTAGTGTTTTTGCGGCCTCTTGTTTGGACGGAGGCTCGATGAGGAGGTAGGGTTCGATTTGGGTATAAGTGCTTTGGGTGAGTCCAAATATTTTTAATAGGTCTTTCTTTTTACGGAAGTATCCTCCCTTGTCTCGATAATTGAGCATGGTACTTACTACTCTGGGAGGGATGCCCACTTGCAGCAAGAGCTCTTTCTCTGCGGTATTGGGGTCAAAAAAAGCCAATTGGATGGGCGGTGGGCTAGACTTGGGACGTTTTGGCCGATCAACTTTTACTCGGGGTTGTATCCTGAGATAGGCTTCGATTTTTTTGAGATCGTATTTGTCGATTCCATAAACTTTGGTGAGGTCTTCAACCTGAGAAAAGTAGCCTCCCTTTTTTTGATAATTGAGCAGTGTGTTGACCTGTTTTTGACTTAATCCCAGTGCCAGCCAATCCTCGCGACTTGCGCTATTCATCTCAATGACGTAAGCCTGTGCGTAGCTACCCGTTGTGGCCTCTTTTTTATTTTTCTGTACCATCAGATTTTGGTGAAAGGCTTGGATTTGCTCTTCAAATTCAGTGAAATCTGTTCTTGCTTTGGATTGGATCAGGGCAAGAAAGGGAAGGCTCAATACCAGTAAAAGTAGGATTCCAATCAATAACAACAGCCCATTCCTTTCGCTTCGGGTGTAAAAAAAATAATCCTTTAACTTTTGTAGTACCATCAGATGATTTTTTTGTGCTAGAGGCGAATTAAAAGCGCTCCGTTTTGATTGAGGTCATGATAATCCAATTGAGTGGCTTGACAGGATTGAATGATCTTGTCAACGTATTTCCTTCTATTACTAGCGGCAATCACCACTTTATCAAAGGTAAATTGCTTTTTTAAATCCTGGAT
>JBCCSR010000007.1:0-21040 GCA_039199865.1 Bacteroidota bacterium | reverse complement strand
TTTGGATGATCTGGGTACCGGCCCATCATTGGTATTCCATAGATGCAAAACTATTTCCAAAAATCAAGTCCACCCGTTGCCGCAATTGGCATATTCTCATTTTTAAGGTCCAGGTGTCTATCGTTTATTTCTTTGCGGGATTGGCAAAGGTCAATTCAGATTGGTTGTTCCGGGCAGAGCCCCTGGCGACTTGGCTACCGGGTAAATATCAATTGCCTTTGATTGGTCCGATTATGCATTACAAAGAGATCGCCTTTTTATTTAGTTGGCTTGGATGCCTTTACGATCTGACCATTTGGCTCTTTTTATTGATCAGAAAAACCCGAATCTTAGCTTACATTGGGGTCCTGGTTTTTCATATTCTTACCGGAATTCTTTTTCCCAGAATTGGGATGTTTCCATACATTATGAGCATTTCAACTTTGATCTTTTTTTCCGATCAATTCCACGAACGAGTGCTTCGCTGGATTGGGGGCGGTTTTGCGGAGGAAAAAGAGACGATCACTACTTCCACTACTTCAATTAGGTGGCAGTCCTTGACCTCAAAGTTGCTTATCGTATATGTGGCAATACAGTTGTTTTTACCTATGCGATATTTGATGTACGGTGGCAATCTGTTCAGGCACGAAAGAGGTTACCGGTTTAGTTGGCGAGTGATGTTGATGGAAAAAAATGGATATACCTCATTTATCGTTAGAGATCCCATCAAAAATGTACAGAAAGAAGTGAATCAGGACATCTATCTGACCCCTTTCCAAAAACAACAACTGCGGTCACAGCCGGATATGATGATCCAATTTGGCCGCTACGTAGGAGATCAATTTAAAATTGAGCATGGGTACAATCCCGAAGTTTATGTCAAGAGTAGAATCTCCCTCAATGCACGTCGAAGTCAAAAATTCACCGATGAAACCTACGATATTTACAACAATAAACATCCAATGAAAGATGGGTGGATACTAACTTTTGAAAATAAATGAATCTGATCCAAACCTTAACCTTATTGATTTTTCTTTGCTATTGCCCCTTCGCCATTACTGCGCAGCGTACAGTAAGTTTGTCAGGTATGGTGGTAGATCAAGAAAACAAACCATTAACGGATGTTTTTATTCAAGCTACGAAGGCAGACTTAATTACCAGTACGGATCTTTTGGGGACCTTTACTTTAGATTTGGCTCGGGGCAATACTTATGAAATTATTTTTACGGAAATCAATAGCGAACTGAAAACGGAGACCTTCCAAATTTATTCAGATACCTCAGTTGTGATTACTTTACAGCAAAAGGTGACGACCCTACCGACCGTAACCGTTGGTACCGATGCTGACCAATTTGGCATTCGGCAATTGCGGTCTTTGGAGGCGGGCGGCTTGTACGTGGGAAAGAAAACAGAGGTCATCAATATCGATAGATTGGTGGGCAATAAAGCAGCCAACAATGCGCGTCAAGCTTTCTCCAAAGTTCCTAGTCTCAATATCTGGGAAAGTGACAACGCGGGTTTACAGTTGGACATTGGTGGTAGGGGACTAAGCCCCAACAGATCCGCGAATTTCAACACCAGACAAAATGGATACGACATGAGTGCAGACGCGCTTGGCTATCCCGAAAGTTATTACAATCCACCCTTAAACGCCGTTCAGCAAATAGAGGTCGTCAGAGGTGCTGGTGCCCTTCAATACGGTAGCCAGTTTGGTGGGATGATCAATTTCAAACTGAAAAAAGGCAATCCAGAAAAAAAGGTCAACTTTGAATCACATCATACTTACGGTGCCAACAATTTTATTGATACTTACAATAGTGTACACGGTCAGGTGAAGAAACTAAATTACTATACCTATTTCCAATACAAACAAGGAGATGGATGGCGACCCAATTCTGCATTTGACCAAGTGGGGGCCTACCTCCGAGCAGAGTACACCTTTTCTGATCGCTTAAAGATTGGCATCGACTTCACCCATATGAATTACCTCAGTCAGCAAGCGGGAGGACAGACCGATGAAGTTTTTGCCATTGCACCGCGTAGCTCTAATCGAGAGCGAAACTGGTTTAAGGTGAATTGGGACCTAGGAGCGGTCCTGCTGGAGTATCAAGCTACGGATAAAGTAAAAATCTACAATCGTCTTTTTGGCTTGGCAGCTCGTAGAACTTCTTTGGGCTTATTGGATACGCCCGACCTGGAAGACCCCTTGTCTAACCGCGATCTTTTGGATGGAATTTTTAGAAATATTGGCAATGAAACCAGAGTGGCCATCAATTACAAAAGTCCGACTCCGATTGACAATACTTTGTTAATCGGAACGCGAGTGTATCGAGGCAAAACCAATTTTAGCCAACAATTTGGAAGCGCTGGTAGTGATGCCGATTTTACCCGCGTGGATACCTCCTTTTTCAATAGACGAAAATCAGATTTTGACTTTCCCAATACCAACCTTGCGGTATTTGCGGAAAATGTTTTTAACATCACCTCCAAATTGAGTTTGGTCCCTGGATTTAGACTGGAATACATCAAGACCCAAGCCGATGGTATTTTTACCAACACCATTAGGATCAATGCTTTTAATGATTTTATAGAAGAGGAGCTCACTGATAATTCCTCCTCGAATCGAACCGTTTTCCTATATGGTCTTGGGACTTCCTACAAGTTCAATCCCAAGTACGAATTGTATGCGAATGCAACTTCCAATTACAGAGCAATCAACTTTACCGACGTACAGATTCAAACGAATATCCAAGTGGTAGATCCGGATATCAGAGACGAAAGTGGTTACAGTTTTGATCTTGGAGTACGCAAAAGAAATTATACTGCCTTTTTTATTGAGGGGGGACTATTCTACACGATATACGGCAATCGAATCGGTGAGGTCATTGACGATGGGTTGAGGGTGAGAACGAATATTGGTTCTGCGCGGATCTTTGGAGCAGAGCTATTTCTGGAGGTGGATCTAATCTATATTTTGGCTAAGGAGAGCAAACATAAGCTGACCTGGTTTATCAATGGATCAGTTAACCGAGGGACGTATACCGATATCAATGATAGAGCACTCGTTGGGGTCCGATCGGGAAATCGTTTGGAGGACTTACCAGACTACAATATCAAGACGGGCATTACTTATGGCGTTGGAAATTTCTCTTCCTCCCTGCAATCGACTTGGGTGGGCAGTCAATTTTCTGATGCGGCCAATACCGAGAATGCTTTCATTGGAGTATTTGGTGTTGTTCCTAATTACCACGTGATGGATCTATCGATGAAATACGATTTTTCCGATAAAATACGATTGTCTTTTAGTATGAACAATGTTCTGGACGCTTCCTATTTTACAAGGAGAGCAGCAGCTTATCCCGGCCCGGGCATCATCCCCGCCCTGGGGAGAATTTGGAATACTACTTTAAGTTTCAATCTGTAGGAAAATGGAGGTTCCTTTTGGCGTTTTTCGATTCCTGCTTTGACAAAAAAAGAAGAGACCATGGCTATGATCATGGTCCCTTCCGATACCCTGTAAATATCTGAATTTAGTTCGTGTCTTTTTGGGTAAGCGCTGAATTTTAGAGGTTACGCACGGTGATTGTTCTTTGGATTGCTACAAGAGTGATTTGGGGGACTAAAATTCAAGCGCTTACCAGGTTCAGAGAATGATTCGCATTCTTCTATTCGCATTCTTCTTTTAGGGTGTCCAATTCATCTTGACTGTTCACCGTTGCGGTAGTCCCGTCTTTAAATTGTACGTTGTAAGGGAAGGCTAAGCTGGGGCGTTCGGTTGTTCCTGGATTTTCTTCTTTCCAAGTTTTGAACAAGTCTTTTAACTCTTCCTTCGTCGTTGCTTCTGCGGTAGTTCCATCTGGAAATTCAATGGTCACAGGCAGTACGGGGCGGAAACATCTTCGTTTGATAAGGTTATCTCCACAGCTATCCAGTAAGGCTTGCTCTTCGTCTTCGCTACTGATTGTGGTGGTACTGCCGTCTTTGAGGAGCACATCGTAGGGGAAGGCCAGTGCGGGACGTTCGGTCGCGTCTGGATTGGCCATTTTCCAGTCTTTGATGCCCCCTCTCAACTCTTGGATGGTCCCATATTCAGTAGCAGTTCCATCTGGAAAGTCAACGGTTACGGGAAAGATCAGTCGGTAACATTTTCTAAAGCTACCTCTAGGGCCTTTGTCACAATCGCCAACCAATTCTTTCAATTCTTCTTGATCATTGACCGTGGCGATGCTGCCATCTTGTAGTTCAATGTCGTAAGGCAATTGGATATTGGGCTTCCCTTCCACATCGGGATTAGCGGCTTTCCAGGCGATGATGGTTGCACGAATGGCTATTCGGTTATTGACGGACTCGGTGGTTCCATCGGGGAATTCAAGTGTGATGGGGTACACAAGTTCAAAACAAGCTCTGCGTCCGATATGACCATCTCGCTCCATGGCCTCCATGACGGTATCGGTATAACTTTCGGTGACACTTGTCGCCTCATCTTTTGAACAAGAGGCGAAAACAGTGGCGAGGGCAAGAACGAAGAGGAATTTGAAATTTAAGAGATTGATTTTCATTGTTGTATTTTTTTTAAATTGTTTACAAAATTAGATTTGGGTGCTTATCGAGCTTTCATCTCAAATGCTTAAGGATGTTTTGCATGCATTTTCATAGGGATAAGTCAGCGTCTTGGATTTTGTACTCAATATTTTTGAAAAAAAAATAAATTTATTTTTTCATCATGAGTTTTATTCCCTTCTTTTGTAAAGAATTTACGGGCTTTACTTTTTGATAATGAACGATTTAGCACTTTGGCGAAAATTAAAGGAAGGCGACTCCAATGCCTTGGAAAAAATTTATCGAGAGCAAGTCTCCGCCCTGCTGAGCTATGGCAAAAAGTTGAGTAAAAATGAGCAATTGGTCGAAGATGCCATTCAGGATTTATTTATAGAGTTGTGGAAAAACCGCAATGGATTGGGAGATACCGACTCGATTCGGCGCTATTTACTGACCGCGCTACGGCGTAAGCTCATTCGCATGATCCAAAAACAAAGCAAGCAACAAGGGGAATTAAAAATAGATCAATTGCCTTTCATGGCGACCATGGGCATCGACGAAAAAATAATGGCCCAAGAGTTATCTGAAGAACAGCATCAGCAACTCAAATTGGCGATGGACCAGTTGAGCAAGCGCCAGAAAGAGGTGATTTACCTTAAGTATTATATGGAACTGGATTATAAAGCGATAGGAGAAGTGATGAACCTCAATTATCAATCGGTACGAAATTTATCTTTTAACGCCCTCAAATCCTTGAAAGACAAGTTTTTAGCCATGCTCTTTTTGCTGGCCTACTTTTTTTTCGATTTTTTTTGAGTACAAAAGTAATGTTGGTGGCTTATATAGGTGAGTGTCCTCCGATTATAGACCTAAAAGCAAATCAATGTTCGCCAAATCAAAAATCAATCAAACTCTAGTTGTTGCGCTCTGTTTTAGCGTATGGAGTGTGGTCTTACAGGGCTGTTCAGATGCTGAGACCGACGCTTTTGTAGACAGCGATTTACAAGAATATTTTGAAAGATTCGAAGTAGAAGCAGCCAGCAGGGGAATAGTCATCGATTTGACAGCTGCTGAAATTGAAGGATACATTGACAACATTGCCAACCCAAATGTCGCTGGGCAGTGTACCCACAATAGCCATCAACCCGATCGAGTAACCATTGATCAAAATTACTGGTCGCGCTACTCGGATTTGGAAAAGGAATTCTTGGTCTTCCATGAGCTGGGCCATTGCTATCTGGATAGGGGGCATTTAGATGCGGTTTATCTCAATGGAACTTGTGTCAGTATGATGAATAGTGGAACAGTGCCCTGTCGAAGCAATTACAATGTCAGAACCCGAGCAGATTATTTGGACGAACTATTTGAATAGGGAGCTAAGGAGCCCAAGCAAAACATGATGTCAATTTAAAAAGCGTGCCTATGAATGATCATTACCATAATTATTCGATTCTGGATTTCTCCCAGGAGGATTCCTTCATCCGTTGGGTGCGTCAAGGAGACGCACAGGCCGCTGCCTTTTGGGAAAGTTGGCTGGCAGAGCATCCAGAAAAAGCAGCAGATGTTCAAGCCGCCCGTCAATTGGTCCAAGCCATTCAGATCCAAGAAACGCCTCATCCCCCACAGCAAGTGGATCGAATTTGGAGTAATATTGCTAGGGAAGTGGAAGTAGATGCTACACTTGATACGACATCGGCGCAACAAGCTCCAACAAAAGTCCGTTCCATTTCTCGGTGGTGGCCTTACGTGGCTGCTGCTGCGAGCGTCGTTTTTATCCTGTTGTTTTTATTGCCCTGGGGCAATTCAACGCAGGAGATGATGGCCTTGAATGGTGAACAAAAGACCTACTATTTACCGGACAGCTCAAAAGTGACCTTGAATGCAGGAAGTCGGGTGATGGTCAACCTAAGTCAATGGACAAAGGAGCGAAAACTCGAATTAGAAGGAGAAGCCTTTTTTGAAGTCCGCAAAGGCAGCCGCTTCACTGTAAGCACTGCGAATGGAATGGTAGCAGTTTTGGGGACGAGTTTTAATGTGAATGCCCGAGCGGGTGAACTGCTGGTGGATTGTTTTACCGGAAAGGTAAAGGTGAGTTCGGAAAAAGCATCATCCGAGGTCATTCTTACGCCATTGGAAGGAACAAAATTAACGGCAGGCGCTAATACCTGGGAAAATTACGAACTCAATCCAAGTCGACAAGCGACCTGGAGAGATGGCATGTTTTACTACAATGATACGCCGCTCATTAAGGTGTTTGCAGAGTTGGAACGACAGTTCAATTTGCGAATTGATGTAGAGGAACGAGAATACCTTCGCAATTACACTGGCTTTTTCGATCGTCGCCACCTTGATAAGGCCTTCAACAGCGTATGTTATCCCATGGGATTGACTTACGAGCGAAAAGGAGCGGTGGTCTACCTTACGAAGAGGAAAGAATAGAGAAGAGGACGACCGATTTTATTTTGCTACTGTTCATTGCTTTTTGTCCTACCGTTTAAATGACTATGTCTAGAAGAAAACACGAAGTAGATTGATATGAAAAACTGGTTGGCCTTTACCCTGTTGCTCAGTATTCATTTTGCCTTGTCTGCCCAGTCCACAACTGTTTTGGTGACCGAACAGTTTGAGGGGCAGCCCCTGCGTGCAGTGTTGACCGATTTGGCAGCAAAATATCAATTGGATTTTGCCTATGATGAAGCTTTGCTGGAAGGGCAGGAAGTTAGTGCGGTGTTTGAAGAGGTCCCTTTGTCACAAGTTTTGGATCGATTGCTAAGTCCCATCGGGTTGGATTTTCAATTTTCTTCTAGTCGTGCCATTCTCATTGCTGCTCAAGTTACAAGTACCACTCAGTACCGTTTGGTCAACCATGCGATCATCAATGGGCAGGTCAAAGATGCGCAAAGTGGAGCGCCCCTTCCGTATGCCACCATTCACTGTAGTGAAAATCGAGGTGTTACGAGCGATGAAAATGGTAATTTCAGCATTCCGGCCTACTTCTTTTCCGATACCATTCAAATGCAGGTTCAGTTTTTGGGCTATCGTTCTCAGCAACTTCAATTGCCCATCGCCAATCGTCCATTGCGAATAGAGGTGGAGCTTTCTCCTAAGGTACACGCCTTTGAGCAAATTACGGTCTTGGATCGCGTCCCGACCTACTCGAACAATGACTTGTCGAACGCCATGATTTTTCGACCTAACAGCGGCAATAGTCTGCCAGATTTTGTGGGAGGCAAGGATTTATTTAGAAGTTTGCAAATGTTGCCGGGCATTAGTGCGCATGACGACTTATCGGCGGGGCTAAATATTCGTGGTGCAGAGAGCGGGGAAAATCTAATTTTGCTCGATGGAATGACTTTGTTTAATACGGGCCATTTTTTTGGCATTTTTAGCGCCATTAATCCCAACATCATCGACAAGGTGAGCGTCTATAAAAATGCATTTCCGATTGAATACGGGGCGTTTACCGCCGGGGTGGTTGAAATGGAAACCAATGAACTAAAACGTCGGGAATTGAACGCGGGAATTGAATTCAATTTACTCACCAGTAATGCGTATTTGCACAGTCCTCTATCGGAAAAAATGGATTTTTTGATTGCTGGAAGGATCACCAACCAAAGTTTGGGAAATACGACTTACTTTGACTTGCTCAACCGGCAACGGGTCAATCCCGCCGATGATCAAGCCTTGGATAATTTTTTTTCTCGTAGTCAACTTTTATCCGTTCGTCCAGATTTTAGTTTTTACGATGTCAATGCCAAATGGAATTGGCAATTGAGTCCGTCAACTTTTATCAATGCCAATTTTTATCGGGGCTATGATCAATATGAATATGCTTATGAGCAAGAGTTTTTGAGTGGCCTTTTGGCCAGTAGGGTAGACAATAAAGAAACCTTTAGTGAAGATCGATTTTGGAGCAATAATGCGTACAGTTTGATTTTTGGTCATCAATGGAATCAAGATTGGAACAGTCAGCTTACTTTAGGACATACGGTATACGAATCAGAAGGAGGAAGCAGTAGTTCCCTCACTCGTTCTCGTACTATTGGAACAGAAATTTTTAGTATCAAGAGCAACTCCATCAATAAGGTAAACAATTACTCCTTGAATTGGAAAAATACCTGGCAAGCCACCGACAATCAGACTTGGACTTTTGGTTACAACTGGGTACGGAATGATTTGGATTTAAAAGTAGTCGCAGATGATTCTTTGGTCTTGGATGTAGCAGATGATGGCATCCATCAATCTTTGTATGCCGATCAGGTCACTCAACTTGGCGATTGGCGTTTGCGAACGGGCTTGCGGGCGACGCACTACAGCGGAACCAATCAATTTTATTTTTCTCCTCGCATTCAGTTGCAGTATAAAGTCAACTCGGACTGGCAATTGAAATCTTCCTGGAGTTTGCAAAATCAGTTTTTATTACAAGGTACTTACGAAAATCGCTTCGGTCGAAAAATCAATTATTGGATGTTGTCTAGTGACCGCAATGCTTTTCCCGTGGCCAACTCTAGTCATTTGATGTTGGGTTTTGATCATCAGAAAAATGGTTTTGAATTGGATGTAGAATTTTTTTACAATGATACGGATGGTGTGGTTGAGCAGTCCTTGCGTACTCCCGGTTTTAGCAACAATCGCTTTGTGATTGCCAGGGCCTCTAGATTTCGTCGCAACATTGGGGATCGGAGAACGATTGGGGTCGATGTATTGCTAAGAAAAGAATGGTCAAAGTACGGAACTTGGCTCGCCTACACCTTGAGTCAATCAAAAGATCGTTATCCACTGGTCAATGGTGGCAATGCCATCCCTTCCGAAAATGATCGTAGGCATCAACTCAAATGGATCCATCAGTATCGCTGGGGCAAGTGGGATTTATCGGCTACCTATGTTTATGCGAGTGGTTTGACTTACACGGATCTGAATAAAGTGGCGGATCAAGATATTGACCGCCAAGATTTGAAACCCGAAGATTACATCAGCCGACTAAAAGACTATCATCGGGTCGATATTGGATTGGAACGAAGTTTTAAATGGAAAGGCCTGGATGCTAATTTTGGGATTTCTGTCTTCAACCTCTTTAACTTCAACAACGTCAAATACCTGCAGTACATTTATTCAATTGGTGCGCCAACCAATCAAGATTTGGACAAAAGAAAGGTCATCGGAACGGAGTTGGAATTATTGGGGATTACCCCCAACCTCTCCTTTGGTATTGAGTTTTGATCCGCACCAAAAGGGCCAACCATTAAATCGGGATTTTAACCAAAAAGGCGCCTTCGTTTTCGCAAACCGTACTTTCGTTTTCCGCCCTCATGGTTTGAATGCGATAGAAATAGTTACAATCAATAACTTGTTCCTCTTCCAGAAAAACAATTAGTCGATCTGCTTCTTGGCCATTGTAATTGATGGTATACTCGCCAATACGGACATCGGTTTGAATGCAGATGGTATCTGCTTGGATGGTAAAATTAGTGGCAAGTGCCGAAGCCAAAGCGGTATAAGTCGCGTCTATTCTAGCATTGTCAATAGCCAAGGCGTCGGGATCAATCTCCAGCAAATCATTCGAATTGGCATCAACAAAAATTACTTTGAAGGTCGGCGTCACATTACCATTGAAACAGAATTCTTCTTTTCCGCAGGAAAGGAGAAGGAGGACGACCGCAGCAGTGGAGAAAATAAAAGGAATACGCATAGCTATTTTTTTGTGGGAAATATCAACGTATTTTTAACTTGATCACCTATTGATTATTGTATCCTTTGGAAGATATAACATTTAAAAAGTTGTTCTGTATCCCTTTATGGGAGGAATGGAAATGTTTGTTTCTTAGTTGAATGTAAGGTTTTTGACATAAAATAGTCCCTTGTTAAATAACAATACATTTAAAAAAGTATATCTTCAGTTGTAGGAAACAACTTTTTGGTCATTGAATCGATTAAAACAATCACAAAAACGATAAAGTTATGAAAAGAATAGTATTACTTTCCCTTGGCCTCGTCTTGTCCATTCCCTTTTTATTGGCCCAACAATTGGTACGGGATGGAGCGAGATGGAACAATACCAATTATGGTTGGCAAGGCCAACAAACTTCTTTTTCCTTACGACTGGAGGGGGACACCATGATCAATGATATGGTATACAAAAAAATGTATTATTCTATTGATTCTCTGGGAACGAATTGGCAATTGCGGAATGAATTTCTGCGTGAGGATGAACAACAACGAGTGTATAAGAAAATGGCCAATCAAGAGGAATACCTCCTTTATGATTTTAGTTTAGTGGAAGGAGATACCATTAATTTAAGTGATGCTTGGTTGTCCACTTGTGAATTGGTCGTTGAATCAGTAGATTTTATTACGCTTGATAATGGAGAAGTGCGCAAGCGACTGGGCCTGGTTGGTGGAATCATTTACGATGAAGTCAATTATTGGATTGAAGGCATTGGAAGTGTCGAAGGTCTGTTAAAGCACTACTACTTCAATTGTGTTTTTGATTATCCAACAAGACTGCTCTGTCATTACCAAGACGAAGCACTCGTTTACCAACACGATCCAACGAGCTGCTTTTTGACCACCTCCACCGAAGCAGTACTGAGCAGCAATGAAATAAAAATCTATCCCAATCCAGCCAATGATTTTACTACGGTTGAATTGAAGAGTGAGGATATTCAAATTCAACAAATCCGTTTGCAGTGTTTAACCGGGCAGACCTTACAAACCTACGCGGGGAGCAACGAGGCCATTGCCATCGATACGCGTCTCCTACCAAATGGCATGTACATTCTTCAAATTGAATTGGATACCGGCCAACTTTTGTCCAAGAAATTCTTACGGTTGAAAGAATAGTTGATGGCCTCCTTCATCCCTTTTTTATCGCAGACAATTTTAAGCGTTGCTCTACCTGAATCTTGAGTAGACTACCCCAAGGAGTTCAATTTGGGGTAGTCAAGTGCAATAGTTACTAAAATTACCTTTACTTTTCTTTGGCCAACCTTTCTGCTGCTCTGATGGCAATGGCGACGGAGGTCAAAGTAGGATTAACCGCGATGCCGTTGGGGATCATACCGTTTCCACCGAGATAGAGGTTTTTGAATTGCCAAACTTTTGAGTACGTATCGCAAACGGAAGTTTTGGGGTCGTGGCCAATTCTCGTCGTGCCCGAGTAATGTAGTGAGTTGCCAGGGGGTTGCAGCCGACCTTCGAAGCCAGGGAAGAAGCCACCCAATGATTCTGCGGCACGATAAAAATCTGGCTCCATCATATTGATGGCTTTGATGGCATCTTTGCGGAATTTGAAATGGAAGGTCGGTTGAGGCATACCAAATCGGTCTTTGTTGACGCTGGAGAAGGTCAGCTGATTGCTTCGGTAGGGATTGGTAGGCGCATACCAACGAAGTTGGACAATCAGTCGTTGATCAGAACCCGGAGGCAGCAATCCTTCATTGGAGGGATCTCGATCAATTTGAGAATGCCAGATGCGACCATTTTCCGGGTCCGGTGGAATCACCAAGTTAGGTGGATCAATACTCGCTGGAAAGGGGATGGGATCATGCTTTGGATAACGTGGGTTGGGAGCGAGTTGGGCTACTTTTTCTACCAATGATTCATTGAGGGTGACCTGGCCATAAAATTTGGGTTGCTCGGTGAGGTAACGTCCTAGCGCGGGAAGCTGATCTTGCCAAATATCAGAATTGAATAACAGCTGTGGGGTTAGGATAGCATTACAGGCCACAATAAACTTTTTGGCCGAATAAATGACCTTTATGTTTCGAGCAAAGTCAATCACCTCGGCAGAAACGATTCGCCGTTCTCTTCCATCTTTTCGCCAGTTCAAGCGGGTGCAGAGATGATCGCCAAGGATCGTCAGGTTCTTTTTTAGTTTACCTGTGAGCAATGGTGCTCCCAGGATGTCAGCTGCTCCAGTGTAGTAGACATAGTTGTTGACGGGGCTACGCGCCCCCGCCAGCGGAAGTGGTTGTACATTGAAGCCATTGCTGGAGAGTTGATTCGACACTACATTGTTAAGGGGAGAATGGGTGAAGGCATCGGTATGGAGGTTCAGTAGTCGCTCGGCTTTGTCGTAAAGCGTGGAAAGTTCTTTTTGCGGGATTTCGGTCAGTAGTTGACTGCCACGTGGTCTGGGAATGGAGCAAGTCCAATGCGTCACCATTCCACCAACCGCATAGGTAGAAGAGGCATCCGGTAGATTGGTCTCTGCTTTTTGATCGGGATTTTGTCCTTCTAGCGGAAGTTGTTTGACTACGGCTTTGGTAGAATACGGGTTGAAAGAAGAAGGATCTGCTCTGGTGTATTCCGTAATGTCGGGAGGAACAGAGATGGGGATGAGTGAAGAGGCAATGACTTCACCAAAACCATCTGGTGACCTTTGATACAAGGGTACATTCCTTAAATGTTCCCCCGGTAATGCACTCAGTTGAGGACCCGCGTCAAGCATGGTAACCTGATGGCCTCCCCGGACTAAGTAGTGGGCAAATGTACTGCCTAGAGCCCCGGAGCCAATGATCAGTACTTCCGTTTTCCTTTTTTCTTTTTTGATCGAGTGTTTGCTCATAATTTATAAATTTTTTCATGAATAAATAGCCAATAAATTGTTGAATTCGTTATGGACTAAGCACATTGAATGCCAGGGGGATGGCATAGGATGAGCCTTTCGCCTTCGGCATCAAAAGCGCTTACAACTGAGCAATGGTCAGTAATAACAAATCGCAATAAATAGAGACAAAGGAATAGTCCAAACTCAAAGGAAGGAGCAGTAAAAGTAAGACAATAGCTTTTACCTGAGTTGAGTTAAGAAAAGGTTTCGATCAAAAAAATGGATGTTGTAATTGATGTAGATAAAGTGTTTTGTAACAACTGCTGCACAAAATAAGAAAAAAATATTAAAAACAAAATTTACGCGATATCGGCTTGAGGGCTTTTTTGGAAAAAAAATACCCCGAAGATTTGAATTTATCTTCGGGGTCCTATCATCTATACGAGTTCGTATTAAAAATCGTCTTCAATTTCAATGCGATCAATATTGTCGGCATCGTCTTTAGGTTGAATGCGTTCGATTGGCTGACTGGCTTGCTCCTCAATCACTTGGCTCATCATTTCGACTGTTGGATTCCTAAACAAATCCCCTACATTGATACTGACATTAAAGGCTTCTTGCATGTTCGAAATGGCTTGCATGGCCAGTAAAGAGTGGCCACCCAACTCGAAGAAATTGTCGTAGATGCCTACGCGTTCCTGCTTGAGCAATGCCGCCCAGATATCTGCAAGCGTTGTCTCTATCTCGTTGCGTGGCGCCACATACTCTTGCGTACTTAACTCCGACAGATCGGGGAGAGGCAACAAATCGCGATCGACTTTACCATTGTTGTTGAGTGGGAACACTTCGACTTCCAACCAAATCGTAGGTAGCATGTAATCCGGTACTTGTTGTTTCAACTGATCTTGAATCACCGCCATTTCAACGTCAACTGCTTTGGAGATGTAGGCTGCTAAAAATTTGCTGCCATTGGCATCCTCAACCGTTTTGACGATGGCCTGTTTGATGCCTTCATGCTGCATCAAAATGTGTTCAATTTCCGTCAGTTCAATTCGATAACCTCGGATTTTGACTTGATGATCAATTCTACCCATAAAGGCAATCTTGCCATCAGGGAGGAATTTACCCAAATCGCCAGTGCGGTACAATCGTTGTCCTGCCATAAATGGATGATCGATGAATTTGTCTGCGGTCAACTGTGGTAAGTTCAGGTAAGCATTAGCCAAACCATCGCCACCAATACAAATCTCTCCGGCAATTCCCCTTGGCGTCAAGACTTGACTATCCGGATGGAGAATGTAAATCTGCGTATTGCTGATCGGACGACCAATGAGGTTGAGATTTGGAGCTGGGTTTTCGCCAGCATCCAAGCGATGAATGGTTGCAAAGGTCGTTGACTCTGTTGGCCCATAACCATTGATGAAAACCAGCTCGGGATAAGCAGCCCTCACTTTTTGAATCGCTGGTACTCTCAAGCTATCTCCTCCCGACAACAGATAATCCAATCCATCGAATAAGGCCAGGTGATTTTCGACAACATGGTGGAATAGCCCTGCGGTAAGCCACAAGGTATTTACGCTATACTGCTGTAGATCCTCGGCAATGGCTTTTACCGTTTTCAATTCATCATCTGGAACGATCAGTGTTCCTCCTTTGAGTAAGCTACCCCAAATTTCGAAAGTGGAAGCATCAAAGGCCAGCGGAGCGTACTGATACATTCGCGTCTCCTGTCCGAGGAAGGCAAAGTCTGCACTGAAAATCAATCGAGCAATGGCACGATGTGGGATCAAGACCCCTTTGGGCAGGCCAGTCGAACCGGAAGTATACATGGCATAAGCCAGGTGTTGACCTCCCTGCTGAGCGAAGTCGGGATTGCTTGCGCTCCCTTCTTGTTCAAAGGCACTCAATTCCATATCCAGTGTACAAAGCGTAGCATCCAATTCCATGACCTCCGCCAATTGATCGGAAAGTGTCAGGACCACCTTGGCCTGCGTATCATTGAGAATGTGTTGTTTTCGCTCTTGTGGATATTTTAGATCAATCGGTACGTAAGCGGCACCAGTTTTGAGAATACCCAAGATCGCAACGATTGCCCATTCTGAACGTGGAACCAACATGGCCACAAAATCACCTTGGCCGACTTGATGCTGCTGTTGCAAGTAGTGAGCGAGACGATTGGCCTGTGTGTTAAGTTCCTGATAAGACCACAGCTTTGTTCCAAAGACCAAGGCCGTTTGCTCCGGTGTTTGTTCGACTTGTTGCTCGAATAAATGAGCGATACTTTGATCATCGGGATAGTCAAAAGCCGTATCGTTCCATTCTTGTAAAAGCAGTGTGCGTTCTTCCCGGTCAATCATTCCCAATGCTGCAACGCTTGCCTTTGGCGATTCCACAATAGACTGAAGAATCATCTGTAGATGCTTCAACATCTGTTCGACGGTATGGGCTGCAAAGAGATCGACACAGTAGTTCATGGTCAAGACCAGTCCATCCGGAAATTCTTTAGCAAAAATACTTAGGTCTCTTTGCGTTGTAACGGGAAGCGTCATTCCCGTAGTCCCTTCCGGTGCTTCTTCTCCTCCGGGCATTCCCTCGGCATCCGGGGTGTTTTGGTAAGACAAACTCACCTGATAGATGGGACTACGACTCATGTCTCTTTCCGTACCCAGTGCATCCACAATTTGTTCGAAGGGAACGAGTTGATTGGCAAAAGCATCCAGCGTAGTTTGTTTGACTTGCGCCAACAATTGCTCAAAAGTCATGTCGGAATCAACTTGGGAACGAATGGCTAGCGTGTTGATAAAACAACCAATCAATTGCTCCGTTGCTTTGGTCGTTCTTCCCGCAATCGGTGTACCGATACAAATGTCTTGCTGGTTGCTGTATCGATACAACAAGACCTTACAAGCGGCCATCACCAACATAAACGGAGTGACTTGACAGCTTTGCGCCAAAGCCAACAATTGTTGCGTTGTTGTTGGACTCAACTGGACCGCTAGATTGGCTCCGCGAATACTTTGTACGGCAGGACGTGGGAAGTCCGTAGGCAATTCAAGGGTGGTCAGTTCATTCAACTGTATTTTCCAGTAATCCAATTGCTGCTGAATGGTAGCCTCACCGTAGTATTTTCTTTGCCAAATGGCATAGTCGGCGTATTGTACATCCAGTAAAGGTAAATTGGCTTGCTTGCCATTGCTAAGTGCCTGATAAATGTTCCAAACTTCATCGATTAGAATAGAGGCAGACCAACCATCAGAGGCAATGTGGTGTACGACCATCGCTAGAATGTAGCCCTCGTCACCTACCTGAATGAGTTGTACTCTAAGTGGATACTCCTGACTAAAGTCAAAGGCCTCGGAGACGAACTGTTCAAAATGAGTTTGCTGTTCCTCTTCGTTTTGGAAAGGAGTTTGCTCCATAAAGGTCACCTGCCAATCTTCTGCTGAAGTAACGATTTGATAAGCCTGTCCATTTTGTTCCCGGATGAGGGTCCGCAACACCTCATGTCTTTGTACTACTTCCTTAAAGGCTTGCATTAGCAAAACGGGATCTGTATCGGGACGAAGCGTTAGAATATTTGGCGTATGGTACTGCTGGCTACCACTTAGCTGATGGACGAACCACAACCTTTCTTGCGCAAAAGACAATGGAATCATTGCTCCTCGCTCCTGCGGAGTCAACTCGGGAATCTGTTGGATTCCGCTTTGTCTTTCGACAAATTCAGCCAATTGGGCGACGGTAGGATGCTGGAACAGATCTCGTACATTGAGCTCGACGGCTCTCAGTGATTTGATCTGAGCAATTGCTCGGGTGGCTAATAAGGAGTGACCACCGAGTTCGAAGAAACTATGGTGTACGCCAATCTGATCTACTTCGAGCAAATCTGACCAAATGTCAATGATTTGTTGTTCCAGTTCATTGCGTGCTGCAACGTAGGCGACTTGACTTCCTTCCAGGAAATCGGGTTTTGGTAAACGCGCCTGATCGACTTTTCCTTGAACATTGAGTGGGACTTCATCGATGCGTACGTAAGCCGCGGGTAGCATGTAAGCGGGAAGTTTGCTTTGTATGGCTTGCTGAAGGGTGGCTTGGTCGAAGTCCGCCGTCCCGACGATGTAAGCAATAATTTGTGCGAGTCCATTCGTATCCTCTTTGGCTAAAACAATGGATTGACGGACGGAGTTATGCTCTTGAATGGCGTACTCAATTTCGCTCAATTCAATTCGATAGCCTCGAACTTTGACTTGGGTATCAATTCGTCCAATAAACTCGATGTTACCATCGGGTAGATAGCGAGCCAAGTCCCCCGTTTTATAAACTCGGGCATCAGCTGCTGGATGGAATGGATCACTAACAAATTTTTCGGCAGTCAACTCTGGTCGTTGATGATAGCCCAAAGAAACGGCGTCTCCACCAATCCACAGTTCACCAATCACTCCAATTCCTGCCAGTTGTTCAAAGGCATTGACGATGTACATGTTGACATTGGCAATGGGGGATCCAATGGGCAAGCGATCAAAGTTGACAGATTGAACGGGGTAGTAAGCCGTCAAGATGGTTGCCTCGGTTGGCCCGTAAGCATTGATCAAAACATTGGGGCCAATGGCTTCAACAAATTTTCGCGTATGGCTTAGCGATGCTTTCTCTCCACCCATCAATACTCTTCTCATGCCTTTGAAAATCATTACATCATGATCAACTAAGGTATTAAAGAAAGCAGTTGCAAGGGACGTAGCACTGATCTGCTGGGCTTGGATTAACTGAGCAAGCAAAGCGGGATCATTGTAAACATTTTCGCCAATAAGATACAAGGCGGCACCATTCAATAGGGCGCCAAAGATATCATAAGCAGAGATATCAAAGGTATAACTGGGCCATTGTAGGACTCGGTCGGTACTTTGATAAACCAAGTTCTCATCTGCCCTGATCAGGTTGATGAGGTTCTGGTGACTGACGAGTGTTCCCTTTGGAAGTCCAGTTGTTCCAGAAGTGTAAATCATGTAAGCTGGCGTCTGCGAATCAAAGACGGGAAGTTCCACTGGAGTGTCGGACTTCGGCGTCTGCTCTTGCTGATCCATCGCCCAAGTATCAACCGCCAATTCTGTGCAATGGGCTTGCGCAAAATTCGTGGTCAGTAATACGCGGATTTGTGTATCGCTAACGATGAACTGTTTTCGCTCCAGCGGGTGGTCAATGCTGATTGGCACATAAGCGGCACCCACTTTGAGAATACCCATTATACCAATAATCATCCAAGGAGATCGTTCGACGAGCAGGCCAACGAAATCGCCCGGTTGGACATTAAAGTCGCGCTGTAATCGCATGGCCAATTGATCACTGGCTTGATCGAGCTCTTGATAGGTCCAGGATTGCTCTTCAAATACCAAGGCCGTTTGATCTTGGTGCAAGCGAACTTGCTCCTCAAAAAGCTCAATGATCGTTTGCTCTTTCGGATAATCAGTAGTCAAGTGGTTAAAACCAAGTAGTGTCTGCTGTTCCTGTTCGCTCAACATGTTGAGTTGGCCAATGGGCTGCTTCGGTGCGGCAACAATTGCCTGGAGCAAGTATAGATAGTGTTCCATCATTCGCTCCATTGTTGCCGGCAAGTAGAGGTCAGCACAGTAATTGGCTCCGATCAACAAGCCGTCCGGAGTTTCTTCAATGGAAATACTGATGTCTCTTTGGGCTTGGATTACCGTAGTGGTATCCGTGTAAGAAACCTTCAAGCTGCTTGCTTCTTGTTGATCACCAGAAGCTGTTGGGGCATTTTGGTAAGCAAACATAACCTGGAAGATAGGGCTTCTGCTTGGATCTCTTTCTACACCAAGTGTTTCCACAATCTTCTCGAAAGGAGCCATCTGATTGGCAAAAGCATCAAGGGTCGTTTGTTTGATGATTTCAAGGTATTGATCAAACGGAGTAGTGGCTTCCACTTGAGATCGAATGACCAGTGTATTGACAAAGAATCCAATGAGTGATTCTACCTCTTTGACGGTTCTACCGGCAATCGGAGTTCCAACGCTGAGATCTCCCTGTCCGCTGTAACGATAGAGTAGGGTTTTGAATGCTGTCAACAGCAACATAAACGGCGTCACTTCTTGTTGACTGGCCAGCGCATTCAATTGATCGGTCAGTTCCTTATTGACAAAAATACCACTATTGGCTCCTCGGAAAGATTGCAGGGCTGGCCGTGGGAAATCCGTCGGAATAGATAGCGGAGTATTGTTTTGGAGCTGTTGTTGCCAATAATCCAATTGTTGGTCGAGTAGAACACCATCGTGGTACTTTCGCTGCCAAATGGCAAAGTCCGCATATTGGATGGGCAATGGATCGAGGCTCAACTCCTCTCCTTTTTCGTAAGCACTATATAGTGCATTGAACTCGTCGAGGAAAACGCCAAAGGACCAAGCATCAGAAGCAATGTGGTGCATAATCATCACCATGATGTGCTCGTCTTTACTCACTTTGATGACCTCCACTCGTAGTGGATGCTCTTGAGAAAGATCGAATGGACGAGTAATGATCTTGTCTACCAATGCTGTGACCTGCTCTACACTTAATTGATCGTGTTCCAAATCCCATTGCATGGACCACTGATTGCTGGGCAGTACCTCCTGATAAGCAATTCCTTGGTCTTCCTTGATCACGGTACGTAGCAGTTCATGCCGATTGACGATGGCCTGTAGTGCTTTCTCGAAAGCCAATGTATTGAATTCGCCATCAATCTTAATGATTCTGGAAATGTGGTAATGGAGACTACCTTCCAATTGATCGATGAACCAAAGCCTTTCCTGTGCATAAGAAAGTGGAATCCGTTGGGGACGCTCCTGCACGACCAGTTTGGGGAGTGCACTTTGCTGTTCTTGTGCTTCAACCAATTGAGCGAGCTGAGCAACCGTAGTGGCCTGGAATAAATCGCGGATGGCCAGTTCAACATTGAATTGATCTCGAATTTCGGACACAACTCTGGTAGCCAATAGCGAATGTCCACCCAAGTCAAAGAAATCGTGGTGGATGCCTACTGATTCGAGATGGAGTAAATCCTTCCAGATATTGGCAATCTTGATTTCGGTCTCCGTGCGAGGTGCAACAAACTCCGTTGTGCTCCTATCGGTCACATTGGCTTGGGGCAAAGCTTTCTTATCTACCTTGCCATTTGCCGTAAGTGGTAGAGTCTCCAATGCCACCATGATGGCGGGGATCATATATGTTGGCAGTTTGTTTTTCAGTGATTGCTCAATTGCTTCTTGATCAAAATCGCCCTGTGGAACAATGTAGGCGACTAACTGTTGCGTACCACTTGCATCTTCTTGAGCGATGACGACTGCTTGTTGGACTTGATCACTTGCTTTTAAATTGCTTTCGATCTCTCCCAGTTCAATTCGATAACCCCGCATCTTAATCTGAGTATCTTGGCGACCAATAAACTCGATATTGCCGTCGGGTAAAATACGTGCCAAATCTCCCGTTTTGTAAATGCGACCTTTGCCAAATGGATTGTCGACAAATTTTTCGGCAGTCAATTTGGGACGATTCAGATAACCATTGGCCACTCCATCTCCACCAATCCATATTTCTCCCAGTACATTTGTTCCTGCAATTTGACCTTGTTCATCGACAATATAAACTTGGGTATTGGACAAAGCCTGACCAATCGGAAGGGTATTTCCTTTACAGGTAGCAACGGGATGGTAAGTAGCGTAAACAGTCGTTTCTGTAGGTCCGTATACGTGAACAATTTTATCGGGACCCAGAACAGCAAGTGCCTTCTTGACATGATGTGTAGAGACCAACTCTCCTCCAAACAACAGTTTTCTCAAGCCCTGAAGGGCCGCCAATTCTACGTCGACAAATGCATTGAAGAGTGCCGTGGTGATAAAGGCTACGGTTAGTTCATGTTGACGGATGTGTCTGGCCAAGAGTACTGCATCCGCAGCATCCTTGTAAGGAATCAAATGTAGACTTGCTCCGTTG
>JBCCSR010000006.1:0-21120 GCA_039199865.1 Bacteroidota bacterium | reverse complement strand
TACGAGTAATAGATTTCCAATATTATCATAATAGTACGATTGTACATCCTGACGAAAATGGAAACGCGAATAGTTGATTCCAGTCTCGAATCGCTGCGTCTTAGACAAAGGCAATTGGGCAAAGAGTCCGAGCCGTTCCTGGAAGGTTCGTGCTAAATTGAGATCTACTCTTTGTACCGGAATTTCCTGATCTGTACCGTTGACTTTTAAAAAATCTGGTACAGGCCGATTGTTGAATCCGGTCCTAAAGGTAAAGTGGGAAAGGCTGGCTCCCCAAGCGATCTTATTTTTGCGATTGATATAGCTGATTTGTCCAATTGCCTTTGTCTAAGACGCAGCGATTCGAGACTGGAATCAACTATTCGCGTTTCCATTTTCGTCAGGATGTACAATCGTACTATTATGATAATATTGGAAATCTATTACTCGTAGGAGATCGGGAAAAACAGGACAATGCGCCACCAGGCTTCAACCTCTACAATGGTAGCTTGGCTTATGTCAGCGACAATAGTGTCTTCGGTTTGACTGCTCCCTTAGCGGGACATCGCTTTAGAATTGGTATCGAGCAATATTTTGGCATCGCCGATTTCACTGCTGCCACCATTGACTACCGAAAATACCAACGTCTAAAGCCCATCAGTTTGGCCTTTAGAGCTTTACACTATGCTCGTTTTGGAGCTGGAGCCAATGCATTGCCAACGCTCTTTGCAGGTGACCCCTCTTTTGTGAGAGGATACCATTTCAATGCCATCAATCAGACTTTACAAGAAAATAATTTGTCCTTCAATCAACTTACGGGAAATAAATTACTCGTTACCAATTTTGAAATCCGTTTGCCATTTACCGGACCAGAAGGATTGGCCGCGGTAAAATCAAAACTACTGTTTAGTGATCTGGCGCTCTTTTTCGATGCTGGAATTGCTTTTGATCAATACCGTGAATTATTGGGGGATGACAGTATTCCGAGCAGCCAATCGGCAAAGCCTGTTCTCAGTACGGGAGTCTCCATGCGCATCAATTTGTTTGGTGTACTCATTTTGGAACCCTATTACGCTCTGCCCTTACAACAAAATACACGGGGTGTTTTTGGGATCAATATCCTCCCTGGTTGGTAGTGGCCAAGGTGGAAAGGGAAGACTAATGTTTTCATTTGGTTTTTTGGAGCACTAAAGCAGGAAGTCCGAAATTTTCGGACTTCCCCGCTTTAACGTTTTCCTTTATATTTTTTATGGGCAGCATATGCCTGATTGTTTTCGAGGGTAGGGAGTATACTCACCAGATTCGACAAAACCGCAAGCGACTTTGATCGGTGTTGTTCAAATAACTTTATGCTCTTTTAATTTTGATTTTGTAGGTTAGCCGAACGAATGAACTCCGAGGAGTTGGGCAAGGATGGGTGCGACTGCGATAGTGCCAAATTATTCATTGCGTTCCGACATTCAAATATACTTTTTTCCTACATGGCTGTTATTTATAATGATTGAACGTCGACATTGAGGGGATAAATGCAGGTTTTGAACTATTGAACGCAGCTAGAAAAGGCGCTTTTTGTTCCATTTTCCTGAGCTAACCCCCTCCTAATAGCAGAACCATCAAAAGGAGCATACTGCCAATTGAGCATAAAAAATCGGCAACCAAGGGGAAAGCAGTCCGTCCACTTTAAGCAAAAATCGAATCGTGTAGGAATGATAACCGACCTGTTTTGGCATCGGAGACAAGCCCACTCAGATTCACTCCTCAGATTTTAAGACGCAACTTACGATCTCTTTTGAAAGGGAGGAACCCATTGCTTGGTATTCATCACGGCTTTGACTTCTTCATAGGAAAGCGGATAAAAATCATGACAGTCAACACCGATATCAAAGCAGCGTTGGTCCGGCAAATCGGGAAGGGTTCCGTGGCTATGGCCATAACGATGCCAATTGCCTCTGGAAGCACCTCGCCAAGTTCTCATGGCATAGTGAAAAAGGATGATCCGCTGTACCCCATTTCGACAATCTGGGTCTTTGACTTTGAGTTCAAAAAAGGGCTTGATCCATTCAAATCGTTTCCTATTTTGTAGGGCGGCACTTTCGTGATTTCCCTCAATCAAATAGATTTTACCATTCAATTGCTCTAATATGGTTTGTAGGTTTTCCTTGTAAGTAATTCCAAAATCCCCCAAATGATAAACGGAGTCTCTAGGTCTTACCTTTTCATTCCAGCGCTTGATCATTGCCTCATTCATCTCCTGGGCATTCGCAAAGGGTCGATTGCAGTATTTAATGATGTTTTCATGGCCAAAATGATGATCAGATGTAAAGTAAATGGTATTCATTTTATCATTGGTATCTCTGAATTGAATTACTCTGAAACACAAATGCCCAAATATTTAGTTCCCCAAAGTGCAAGCGCTTTACAGTCTATACCATTTTACCAAAGAACAATGAGGTCTGCTTGGCCTTGAAAAAGGCTTGTATATCCAGGACACTGGCGAACGTTTAGCGTGAAACACTACGCCATTTGGATCAACGGCCACCCGTTTTAGACTTTTAGGACAGCTACTCCAGCTGAGAAAGCTATACAAATAACTAAAAATCGTTTTTTCTCACCGCATAGATTACCTATTCGTTAGTTTGACGAACAAAAAAGTAAACTGAATTACTTCTTAAAAACCTTATCTTTAAAATTTCGTACAGCAAGCAAGTTACAATCATACAATCATCAGCAAGCACATCACATATCAATTCCTCCTTATTTTTACTTTCCTGAGTCTGCCTTTTGCCAAAGCACAGCAGCCCTATTCCTGGCAACTCAATGATGAAGATGGCTTGCCCAGTATGACCATTTATCAAATACAACAAGATGCCAAAGGATTCATCTGGATGGGGACCGAAAATGGACTCTGTCGCTATGATGGAAAAGAAATCACTCCTTTCAACACTCCCTTGTTGAAAGGCAATGAAATCATCCACGTAAAGACAGATCCCATTGGTAGAATTTGGGTCAGCAATCTTGAAGGGCAATTGTTCTATCTAGAAGAAGATCAGTTCCACCAAATCGATTCAAGTATTTTTCCTAGCTCAATCAGGATCTTCGACTTCTTTTTTATCGATCAGCAATTATTTATCATTACCGTATTTAATAAAGAACAATATTTATACGTAATTGATTACAACCAACAGATGGTCCCACAAACCAGCCAAAAAACGGATTTGATTGTAGCGGCGAATGCTATTCTCAAAATGCGAGAGGAGCTCATCCTAATTGGAGGAAATGACAATCGAACTTCTTCTTCAGTCTACCAGATCAACAAAGAATTTAGTGAACTATCGCTACTCAAAGCTAGTCTACAAAGCAAGTATCCTGGCACCTTTATCAAGACTGATTTTTTTAACGAGCTCTTGGTTTTCTCTACCTCAGATGAGGTCAACCTCAACAATTTAAAGGGACAAGAAATATTACTACACCAAAATAAAGGGGCCATTAACAATCATTACTTGATCGATAATCGACTTTGGGTTTCTACCAATAATGGAGCCTACTTATTTCAATTGCAGCCTACCCTAAATAGCCCTATTTCCAAAAAACAATACTTTCCAGACTTAAGTGTGAGTTGCCTCTTCAAAGATCGGGAAAGCAACTATTGGTTTGGAACCAAGGGGCAAGGCATATTCATCGTTCCCTCCCTTTCTTTTTTGTATTTCAATCAAAACAATAGTGCCCTCAAGAGCGACAAAATTTTTAGTATTCTCGTCGATAATCAGCAACGCGTTCTGCTCGGACAGGCAGATAATCAAATCAGTGTATTAAAGGACCAACAGTTACACAAAACGATTGACTTCGATGCCAAAGGAAGGGTACTATCGCTCTCTCAAGACCGGAAAGGGCGCATCATCTGTGGAGGAGATCGAAACTTAAATATCATTGATCAAAACCTCGATCCAGTA
Source organism: Bacteroidota bacterium (assembly GCA_039199865.1). Lineage (GTDB taxonomy): Bacteria > Bacteroidota > Bacteroidia > Chitinophagales > Saprospiraceae > JALZUU01. The sequence continues at coordinate 17,191 of JBCCSR010000006.1, read as the reverse complement.
TTCTATAATCTACAAGGCGGCATCAAACAATGCATTTCAGATCATCAAACCAATTTATGGATTGCCCATAGCAGAGGGGTCACCTTTGTCCCTCATGATAAGAGGACAGATCAATTGTACCCAGAAATCAATCATAGCATCCGGTATAGCCATGCCCCAAGTTCAAAAGCCATCCTTCCCTATCGTACGTATGCATTGATGGAAGATTTTCAGTACAACATCTGGATCGGAACCACTCAAGGATTATTTACTTATCGAGATAGTCTCCAAGCCTTTTTGGAGGATGGCGCACAACAATACTACAGCATCAATGCCATTGTCCAATCCAGGGATTCTAGTATTTGGGTGGCCACTCAAACCAATGGCTTACTGGAGATTCGCAATCATAAAATTTATCATCGTTGGAGTACTGCTGATGGTTTACAAAGCAATATTTGTCGTGAATTATTTGAAGATGATTGGAATCATTTGTGGGTTGGAACCAGCAAAGGAATTAGTCGGATTGATCTTCAAAGTCGTAAGGTCACTACAATTGATCAACGCGATGGGCTACCCTCCAATGAGATCTCGGCAATTTATGTCAAAGGCAAAGAAGCGTGGATCGGAAGCCCCAAAGGTTTGAGTCACTTCTCTATTGATGACCTCTCCACCAATGACATTCCTCCCCTGGTTCACATTCGTAGGGTGAGCATTTGGGAAAAGGATACCACCTTGCACTCCAACTACGACCTGGCCTACAACCAAAACAATTTGAAGATTGAATTTGTCGGCCTCAACCATCGAGCCAGGGGCCAACAAAAATATCGCTATCGAATGCTCGGTTTGGATACTACTTGGATTGCTACCCCAAATACGGCCCTTCGCTTTCCCGAACTCAATCCAGGGACCTATGCCTTTGAGGTAGTGGCCATCAATGAAGACGGCTTGGCCAGTACAGAAGCAGCAAAGGTTCAATTTCATATCGCTACGCCTTGGTGGGCGACCTGGTGGTTTCGATTGCTGGCGCTGACGAGTCTGGTCTTCATTACTGGTGGATTGTTCTATTTGCGCTTTCAGCGCATTCGGCAAGCAGATCAACGAGAAGCTGCTTTTCGGCAAGAAGTCAACAATCTGAAAATGCAAGCACTACAAACTCAAATGAATCCGCATTTCATTTTCAATGCCCTAAATGCCATTCAACAATTTTTGACTACCAATGATCAAGAACAGGCAATGATTTATTTGGCCCGTTTTGCTCGATTGATTCGTTTGATCTTTGAACAGTCTAAGCGAAAGTTAATTCGCCTTGAGGAAGAACTCGAACTTTTAGAATTATACCTCAAACTAGAAAAACTACGCTTCAAAAATAAGATAGAAGTTTTCCTGGAAGTGGATCCCCAACTAGAAGCCATCAGCGAAGAGGTGAGCATACCACCATTGTTGATTCAGCCCGTTGTCGAAAACTCCTTTAAGCATGGTTTGCTACACCGAAAAGAAGGAGGAAAACTTTGGCTTTCTTTTGTACTCCAGAACGACCGCTTGGTTTGTACCGTAAAAGACAATGGGATCGGTCGAAAAAAAGCAGCAGAGCTCAGCAGTTGGCGCCCCAAAGAATACCGATCTTCAGGATTGGTCACTACGCAAAAACGCCTCAATATTGTCAATGGGGTTGAGGCAACAGCTGCAACTGAAAATCAATTTTTTCAAATCACTGACTTACATAGCGATGAAGGACATGCCATTGGTACTGAAGTAAGCATTCACATTCAGGTCGCCAATGGAGAATATGAGTATCTAAAAACTAAACATTCATGAATTTAAAGGCCATCATTATTGAAGATGAAGAAAGCAGTCGCATTACACTTCGCAACATGATTGTCAACTTTTGCCAAGGCATCGATATTGTTGCGGAAGCAGCGTCCGTATCAGCCGGGGTAAAAGCCATTCAAAAGCATCGGCCCGATTTGGTATTTCTGGATATCGAAATGCCCGAACAAAATGGTTTTAAGTTGTTCGATTATTTTGAACAGCCCAATTTTCACGTCATCTTCACTACCGCCTACGATCAATACGCCGTGAAAGCATTTCGCTTATCTGCATCAGATTATTTGCTTAAGCCAATCGACTTAGAAGATCTGAGGGCAGCAGTAGTACGAGTCAAAAATCAGACAGAATTGAGCCAGTCTTTACAGAAACTTTCGGTCTTGAGAGAAAACCTCAACAATTTTTATAGCAAACTAGCTTTGCCAACCAGCCAAGGGTATTCCTTTGTCGAACTTTCGCAAATAATTTACTGTGAAGCGCAGGGCAACTATACGCAGTTTTATCTTCGTGGCAATGAAAAAATTTTGGTTTCCAAAACTTTAAAAATTTATGATGACCTTTTGCAAGCCTCCAACTTTTTCCGAATCAGTCGCTCCCATTTGGTCAACTTGAATCACGTAGAAAAATTTGGTCGACAGAAAAGTCCAACGCTAACGCTTTCAAATGGCCAAACCCTCAATCTCAGCGAGGGGAGGAGAAATGATTTTCTAAAAAAGATCGACGGGTTATAGCCTACACCTTACAGCTCTCGACGCGTCCAAAAAAAGAGCAACATCATCAGATTTTAGTAAAATTTTCAAAATATTACTTGTAATTTCGTGCATGGTAGATGCGTTTTTTCTAAATTGCCGCTTGCATTTAACCATCAGATTTTCACCATTACCCGAAAGTGCCAAAATATAAGATGATTTTCTTCTTTTAAGAGAAGAGTGACCTACCAGAACAAAACCTATTATCTCCTTTATTGATTTAATTTTATCATCAGAAACCACATCCTTTTTTTAAGGTTTACACTATCAAAAACTTAATTAATGAAAAAAGAAACTTTGTCTATCCACGGTGGATTCCAATCCGATCCCACCACCAAATCAGTAGCCGTTCCCATCTATCAAACCGTAGCTTACGAATTTGACAATGCTCAACACGGAGCAGATCTTTTCAACTTAGCCGTTCCCGGCAACATCTACAGTCGAATCATGAACCCCACCGTAGATGTGCTAGAACAGCGAATTGCTGCCCTGGAAGGAGGAGTTGCTGGCTTGGGAGTAAGTGCCGGTAGTGCTGCCGTAAATTATGCCATACTGAATTTGGCGGAAGCAGGAGACAATATTGTATCGACGCCCCAATTGTATGGAGGGACCTATACCTTGTTCGCTCACATGTTGCCCAAGCAGGGAATTGAAGTTCGCTTTGCAGAATCGGCCAATGCCAAGGACCTAGCAAAATTAATCGACGATAAAACCAAAGCTGTTTATTGCGAGTCGATTGGTAACCCTGCTGGAAATATTTGCGATATTGAAAAAATTGCGAAAGCTGCTCACGCGAAAGGCGTTCCAGTAGTGGTGGACAACACTGTTGCCAGCCCAGTATTAATCAATCCTATTGCTTACGGAGCAAATATTGTCATCCATTCGCTTACGAAATATTGTGGAGGACACGGTACGACACTTGGTGGAATGATTGTAGATGGCGGTAACTTTGATTGGGCCGCACACAAAGAGCGTTTTCCACAATTTAGCACACCAGAGCCCGCCTACCATGGAGTGGTCTATTCCGAAGCTTTTGGTCCAGCAGCTTTCATTGCCAGAGCGAGAACAGTTGCCTTGAGAAATACGGGATCAGCACTCTCCGCAATGGCTGCTTTTCAAATTTTACAAGGCCTGGAAACTTTGAGTCTACGAATGGAAAGACATTGTGAAAATGCATTGGCAATCGCCAAATACTTGGAAGGACACAAACAAGTAGCTTGGGTCCACTATGGAGGCCTGAAATCTAGCGAATACTATCGCCTTTCCAGAAAATATACAGGAGGGAAGCCTTCTTCTCTCTTGACCTTTGGAATCAAAGGTGGATTCAAGAAAGCGGAGAAATTCTACGATGCCCTACAAATATTCAAGCGTCTGGTCAACATCGGCGATGCCAAATCATTGGCCTGCCACCCCGCATCAACTACGCACCGACAGATGACCGTCAAAGAACAAAAGTCGGCCGGAGTCACGCAAGATTTATTGCGACTTTGCATCGGAATTGAACACATTGACGATCTCATCGCAGATCTAGAACAAGCATTTAAAGCCGCTAGTAAGCGACGTTAATATAAATGAATTGAGATACGCCCGGATTTTTTGAAAAAATTCGGGCGTTTTTCGTCACGCTACTGCTTTTGCCCACACTTTACAAGGACCACCTAACTATTGTACTTTGAACGCTTCAATTCGAACGAGTAGCAAAAATTTTATATCCCAAAATGATGCACAATATACCAGCCCCAGTGCTTGCTCCCCAAAGAAAATAAGTATCCGTCAAAACTCCCGCGGGCAATACCTTGGCCATTGCTTTCAAAACATTGTTCAGCCCCAGGAAACCCGCCAAAGCAACGATAAGCAACATCAAAAGATTCAAGCCACTCGAGTTTCGGTAGGCCTCGGGAATCAAAGTACGATCATTGACAGCCAACAACAAGAAGCTAGCAATAATCGGTAACAAAGCACCATTGATCGCCTGGGCCAATATGATGGCCGGGATGGGTTTGACCTTCAACCATCCAAAGAGTAGACCAATAGCCAGAATGATTCCCCAGACCATTCGAAATCGAGCAGATTGAGCAGACCAAGAGGGATCGTTGGCGCCAAAAAGTGATTGTGCCGTAACGGCTGCGGCCAAGGGCGAGGTGATCGAAGAGCTTAGTCCCGCGGCAAATAGGCCAAAACCAAATAGGGCTGCAACCCAGTTTCCCGAACGTTCCATCAATATATTGGATAAAGCCACAAAACTGAATTCTCCCAAAACTTGCGTCCCCACCAATAAAATCGCGATTGAAATCATTCCACCAATAATCACCGCCAAGACAATCCCAATTCGCATTTCTGAAACACTTTGTCCTTGACTAATCCCAGAAGCCAAAAATAAATTGTACGGTACAATTGTCGTTCCTACCAAGCCAACAATCAACAGGGAAGCACCTTCGGGAAAAGAGGGAACCAATACCGCGACGAGTAGATGGCCCATTCCCAAATCAGATTGGAAAGCAGCATAAACAAAAGCGAGCCCCATCAGCGCTACGACCAGTCCCAACAGATTGGCAATGATCCGAAAATTTCCTATCCATAACAAGGCCGCACAAAGTAAGGCCAATGGAATGGTCATCCATCGAATGTTCCAATCTACGATCAATGCCAGTCCAGACAAAGCGCCTAGCATATTCCCCGCTTGGTAGGCCATACAACCAAAAGCCACTGCAAAAAATACCATCCACTGAATGCTTTTGCCTCCACTACGCTGGTATTTCAAAGCGATGATTTCGCCAAGACTTTTACCCGAAGCGATGGTAAGCCGTGCGGCAGCTTCTTGCAACAATATGGTGGCGCCAATAGAAGCCACCAAAGCCCACAATAAAGAAAGTTGAAAGCTAGCGCCAGCTTTGGATGCGGTCGTCACAGTACCCGGACCAATAAACGCAGCAGATATGATGGACCAAAAAAGTAGGCTACGAAGGCCTTGTTTCCAAGAAATTGATTTTGCCATATGTTGAAAAATTGGATGCCATTTCAAATGTCATTGCTGCTCACCAAAGCCTCCTCCACCAGGAGTTTCAATGATGATTTGATCCCCCACCAGAGCGCTAATCTGCTGAACCCCATTTAATGCTTCTGAAGTTCCATCCGCTCGAATCAGTCGTTGGGTACCACATTTCCCCGCTTTTCCTCCAGACCTGCCATAAGGGGCCACTTTTCGATGCTGACTAATCAAAGTCACTTCGACTGGAGCTAAAAATTTCATCGCTCGGATGATCCCATCTCCACCTCTCCATTGCCCATCTCCTCCGGATTGGGTTCGGATAGCAAATTCTTGTAGTCGAACGGGATAACGAAATTCCAATTCTTCCGGATCGGTAATTTTTGTATTCGTCATGTGCTGATGAATGGCAGAGCGACCATCAAAGCCAGGACCAGCTCCCGTTCCTCCCCCAATGGTTTCATAATATCCAAAAGAAGCATTACCAAACAAAAAGTTGTTCATCGTCCCCTGGCTACAAGCTGCCAAACCGAATGCTTTGAGTAAGGTATCAACCAATCGCTGACTACACTCCGTATTGCCACCCACAACTGCCGGACACTGCTCAAAGTCTTCGGGAAAATGGGGATGGAGAAAACAATTGGGCAGTTTGATGTCGACCTGCTGCATCAAGCCCTCATTCAATGGAATGTCTTCTTGACACAACAACCTTAAAACGTAAATCACTGCACTAAAGACAATTGAAATATTGGCGTTCAGATTGAAAGGGTGCACCCCTGAGGTTCCCGTAAAATCAATGGTCAACTGATTTTCTGTAATGGCTATTTTCAACTGAATGGTGTGTCCATCGTCCAACTGTTCTGTCGCTTGGAAATTTTGATTCTGATAAGGTACCAAAGACTTCCAAAGGGCTCGGTTGGCCGCTGATTTTAGTTCTGCCATATAAAAGTGGACTTTTTCCAATCCATGATGAACTACCATTTTCTGTAGGGCTTCGGCCCCATTGCGCAAGGAAGCCAGAGCCGCATTGATGTCTGCTATATTTTCGGCAACGGAACGACTCGGATAGGGCGCTTCCTTGAGCAGCGTTTCTATTGCGGGCCAAAGGACTTGTCCTCCTTTCACCAAATACATGGGGGGAATCACAACTCCTTCTTCGAGCAAATTTTGTGCATCCGGCGGCATAGAGCCAGGCCGACTGCCCCCAATTTCAGCGTGGTGGGCTCGGTTGATCAAATAAGCGATGCGTTCTCCCTCTGTCGTAAAGACCGCACAGATTAAATTGACATCGGGCAAATGCGATCCTCCGTATTTTGGATGGTTGGTAATTACGACGTCGCCCGGGCCCAAATCAATGACATCCCGCACCAAACGAGTACAAATGCCCAGACTTCCCAGGTGAACGGGAATGTGGGGGGCATTGACCAATAGTTCTGCATCAGCATCCAAAATGGCACAGGAAAAGTCCAGGCGTTCTTTGATGTTAACGGAGAAAGCAGTCCGTTGTAATTGGGCTCCCATTTCTTCGGCGATGGCCATAAAACGATTGGTAAACAACTCCAACTCAATGGCTTTTTTATTGCTGGCCACTACTTGTCGAGTGGAGGATTGTTTTTTGAGCAAAGCATTGCGGTCTCCATCAATTTCCAATTGCCAATGCTCGCCAATGTAGGCTGTCGCCTGTTGATTCAGTAACAGAGCGGGTCCCTTTATTTGCGCTCCGGGACCTTGACAGTCCCAGTCGTAAACGAGAATGTGCTCTGTCGATCCGAGTAATGGATGACTAATTTTCATGGGCTCAGCAGGAAAGGGAGCATATTCTTTTTTCCGGGATTCTTTTGCCGTCTGTAGATTGGCGGCAATGACTTTAATGCTCTCCAGTTCGATCACTTGCCCCTGAGGCCAGTGGCCAAATAGGCCTTGGTATTTCTCGGCAAACAAGCCCTTAATTTCTGAATAGGTGAACGAAGTGAGAGAGCGAATATCGATTTCCAAAGCACTGGTTTGGCCGATGAAACGGAGGTACAAATAAATGTGTTTAATGCCCAACTCTTTTTTAGAAAATCCTTCTTGAGTCAGGGCAACTTCGACTTGCTGTTTTAATGCCGCCAACTGCTCTGGTAATTGTGGGATGGCAACGGACAAAGCAGTGAGGACCTGTTTTTGGACCAATCTTTCAATTTGAGCATGCCCCATTCCGTAGGCACTCAAGAGGCCAGCATCGAAGGGAAGAATAATGGTGGTGACGTCCAATAATTCGGCAATGGCACAGGCGTGTAAGCCCCCAGCACCACCAAATACCAACAGAGCATAATCTCGAGGATCAAAGCCTTTGGCTACGGAAATTTTCCGAATGGCCTCTGCCATTTTTTCATTGGCAATTTGCTCCAAGCCCAAAAGCAATTCTAGATAAGTATAGGCGTCTCCCGTTTCCCGAAGGATTTTTTCTTTCAAGCGCTGTAAAGCTAAAACCGCTTGATCTGGTTGGATGGGAATGCTGAACTTACTGCTATCCAGTCTTCCCAACAATAAGTTAACATCTGTAATGGTCAGTGGTCCGCCCGCACCGTAGCAAGCTGGTCCCGGATCTGCACCTGCACTTTGCGGACCTACACACAGCTTGTTGCCATCAAAAGAGCAAATCGATCCCCCTCCGGCGGCAACCGTTTCAATTGCCAAACTGGGGCTCACCAATTCGGCAGAGCCCACCCGGGTCAAAAAATTGTAATCAAAAGACTGATCATAGCGAGCCGTGTCGGTGCTGGTTCCCCCCATATCGAGGGTCAAGATTCGATGATGGCCCATTTGTTGTGCAATCCGAGCTGCCCCTACGATGCCTCCCGCAGGTCCGCTCAGCAAGCTGTCTTTTGCGCAAAAAAATCGGGCATCCACCAAACCACCGGAACTGGTCATCACCTTTAAACCCGTATTGTCCAAAACCTCCGTCTGGGGATCGGGCTTTAACACCGAAACAATTCCTTGTAAGTATTGGTCCATCACCGGAGACAGATAGGCATCAACAACTGCGGTTCTGGCTCTCGGTAAAATATTGATGCTTGGCGACAACATTGCGGAAGCAGAAAGATATTTGATCCCCGCCTTTTGTAAAGCCTCCCGCAATGCATTTTCATGTTGAGGATTGACATAAGCGTGTAACAAGGCAATGGCAATGGCTGGAAATTGTTGTTTCACACAATAAGTCACTATTCTTTTGATCTCCTCTTCCTCAAGGGCAATGACGATTTTACCCTCCGCATCAATCCGCTCTTTGACTTCCAAAACCGCTTTGTATAGTAATTGGGGGGGAGGAATAGCTAGCTGAAACAAATGAGGCCTTTGTTGCGTCCCAATGGCCAAGAGGTCTTTGAAGCCCTGGGTGATCAATAAGCAGAGAGGGCTTCCCTGCTGTTCGAGCAAAGCGTTGGTCCCCTTGGTAGAACCCAAGCGCATATCAATGGGGGGCAATGGCTGGTCAAGTGGCGTTTGCGTAATCAGTCGAATGGCTAAAATTGGCGCCTCTTCTCCCCCACTAATTTCAAAGGCACTCGTTTCTCCTAGATCTAGTGGACGATCCGTTTCCAGAATACCTTTTGCAAAATACATGCTTTTGATTTTTGCAACTTGACCTTCCGTTTTGAGCAATCGTAGGGTATACCCCCTAAACAGATTCATTGTCCCCGACCAAACACTGGTAAAGCGAAAGCGATATGGACTCAATTGTTGGGTCAAGGTTCCACGCAAACCAGCAGAACTCAACACTTTTTGGCGATGCCACTTACCCGTCGGATCTTTTGCAATACAATCCGTAAACGTTCCTCCAGTGTCAATCCAAACTTGCCATTTCGGGGACTTTGTATCCATAGTCGGTAAAAGTAAGGAATTCTGCTAGTCTTCGCCAAGTCGCTAAAAATGATTTTTGTCCCATACCCTCCACTGTGTAAAAATAGGAAGGGGGAAAATCCCTCCTTTTTGGACGTTCGGCCCAACAATTATGGCTCAGGAAGAGCAGAACCATTTGGCTGATTGGTTTCTGTTTCTTCTCCTTCGCTTTGCTCATCCCCTTTTTTATCTAGATTGAGCCAACTTTTCAATCTGTTGAACAATTGATCTGCCAGACCGTATAAAAACTCCCAAGCCCGCCAAGGCGCCAGTCCAATCAGAGAAGCAACGATAATCAAAAGGTATGGATTAGAAAAATCCAGCACAAACTCCGTTTCGCCTACCGAAATGGCAATTTTAAAAAACGATAATACAAAGACAATAATCAAGGCAATGATTGGGATCGTAAACAACAAGGCGGCTTTATGGCTGATGCTATCCCGAAAGAAAATATTTCTCGAAACGTAATAACTGGTATTTCCAATTAAGCGAATTAAAGTAGCAAACAAAGTCCAAAACAGAATTTCAAAATAGCTTCCCGGAATATCTTGCCAAAACCAGGTGGGCCTGAAGTCGGAGATTTGTCCAATGTATGCTCGAATCTCCTCTAGGGACCTTGCGATGGCTTCCTTGTCCCTTCCCTCAATGGCAGTTTGAACATCCGCTAAATGTCGATTGATCAGGGCACGAAAAGCGGTATCAATCGCCGAGGCATCTAGCAAAACTGCTGCCGCTGCTCCGACTTGCTGAACTCGAGCGTCCATACGGGTACTGTCTTGAACATGGAGGGAATCATTGTCAACTTCAAAAGTCTTCAGTTCAAGTAGATCCGCGGTAATTCGCTTATCGAGACTCTCCGAAAGCCGATCGACGAGTACATAGTTGACCGTTTCCTGATTGGTCCGTAATGTGGGGCGATGCAAGGTGTAATATGTGTAGGCCAAGGACAACAAACTGGCAATCAGCGCAAACAAAAACAACAGTCCCGCTCTATTTGAAATGGGCCCTCGATTGATCAATTCAATTCGCTCATGATACATTTCCTGACCTTGTTCTACTTCAATGACCAAAGGAACAGGTTCTTGGTGTCTGCCTTCTTTATTGAAAACATAGACTGAAATTGGATAGGTCGTTTGTCCTTCTGGTAATACTGGTTCGAGAAAAGGAGCAAAGGTAAATGCCCCACATTCATCTGTTGAAGCAGTCAATACCATTCCCTGGGGTCCTTCGACTTGGACGATTGTGTCCTGAAGTCGTTTCTCTGTCCCCTGCTCGAAGACAATGCCGGAAAGTGTAAATTGAGTAGACATGATTTTAAGGATTTAGATAGATAAAAAAGAAGTAGAAGAAGGAAAAGCAGACAGCCAATCGATCCTCGATTGGCGTCGATTGACTGCCTCGCTTCTCTCCTTTCAAAGCATTCGCTCCAACCTAATCAATGGTAATGATGGTGCCGTCAAACTTTGGTAAGGTCAAGGAGAAGTTCTCCGTAGGATTGTAGGTCAATGCTTGTTCTTGTAAGAGGCCAATGGCAATTTCTTCTCCCAGGAGCACAGAATCGGTATAATCAGAGTAATAATGGACACCTGCCCAATTTCTACCAATAGAAATATTTGCCGCCAATTTGTTCAACTCTCCTTCGACCGTTAAGGGAACCGATGGAATAACTTCTAAAGAATAACCACTTTTGCTGGGGACAAAGGCTCGTTTGGTGGTCGCCTTATCCCCCACACTGAAAGTCGTTCCCTTTTTGGCAATATTGAGGTAGGCATCATGTTTAAAAAATGCCTTTAAAATCGTGACGCAAGCCCCGGCCACCGTTGCGTGTCCTGCACCGTAAGATGGATGCATGGGCGAACCTTCACAAAAAGCCATGGGCAACAAACAATTGTCTTTGGGAAAAAAGTCGAAGATGCCTGCCGCTTCCAAATCGTCAAACGTTTTCTTCAACTTAGCACTTTCGGTCCAATCGGGGAGATGCGAGAGAATCGCATCAAATCGGTGCATTCGAGCACCAAGTGCTTCGGGACGAAGTCTTCGGTGAACATTAAATTTTTGGTAACGGACGGCCTTTAGTGCTCTAGTGGCCACCTCAGTAACCAAAGTCAAAATATGTGGAGGACCATAATGCGCAAAACCTTGTTGCTTGTCTTTTGTATCGTCTTCCTGAAAAGGGATACCATCATCGAATGGAGCTCCAGCTCCTAGCAGTAAAAGACAGGCATTCAAATAGGCTTCATACAGGGCATCATAATGAACATAAGTGGACAAGTCGCGCCCCGTGGAGATGAAGCGACGTTCATCCGTCACGTATTCTTCCAAGTTTCTAAAGTCAGCACCATTTTGCACGTCAATGTATTCCTTCCAATCTACCATGTAGTTTTTTTCCTTGGCAACCCGAACCCTTTGATCGATGGTAATGGAGCCATAGTTGATCTGTCCTTCGCTCACGGCAAATTCAGGGTTGGTGCCTTTTCGGTGCAGACCATTATTGCCCATCAATAAAAACTGAGAAATGTACGGTCCTACCAAATCACCCTCAGTGAATCCTCTAAAGGCATTGGCCAAATTGAGGGCTTGGCCATTTCTTCTGTCCTCTTTAAAATAAGCCAAATGATTTAACGCTTTGAGGCACTCGCCCACCAAGGGATGCTTGTTGAATTGCGTAAAAGGAATGTCTCTGAGAATGGCTTGACAATAGACTTCCGCCATTTCGGCAATCAATTCATCTGAGCCCAAGGCGGGAGCGGGTTTCATGGTTACGGCCTGTGCATCCGGTCCCTCCAAATCAAAAGTAAGTCCCGCACCGGCACTTTCCCAAGCCCTGACTTTCGAAATCACTTTCCCTTTCTTGGACAGCCATTTATTGCCGGGAGGACCAAGCGGAGTTTCCTTGATTACTTCGGGATCTCCCTTACAAATTCCTTTGACAAATTTTTCGAAGTCCGCTTCATCTTTTAAAAGTCCGGAATGACTATCGTGAGGCAAACCTTTGGTGAAGCTCATCATCCTTTTGGGCAATGATTCATCGCCATTAGCAAGGTGTTCCCTGATGGGATCATTTTGATCATGAGCCAGTTGAGCAGCCGCTATTCTGATGTCGAGGCTGTTCTTTTTTCTTTGTGCTAAATTTTCCATTTTTAAGTATTTTTCTCAAAAGATATTTTTAAATAATAGGTTCCTTTCTCAATCGTTGAGCTTTAGGCTAAAGCCTCCAACAAACTTGATGGAGAACAAAAATTGGGTATTGGTCAAGCCATCGATAGCTTGATCCTGGGCATTCAGGATGGGCATCTGAAATTCTGCACGCAAATTGTTAAGTCGAAAACCAAAGTTCATTTCCAAGCCATGAAAACTCGTTTGGGGACTGTCCAGAATCTTCTCTCGGAGTTCATCGTTTTTTTGAGATTTGATATCTCCCAGGATGCCGCGATAACTGTAGTTGAGCCCCAGGATAATAGAGTATTTATTTCTCCCCTCATCTCCCGTTTTCGTTTTTCCCTTGCGAACCCTCGCTGGAACAAACTCATGGAAAAGGCCGATACGAAAGGCCAGGGCGCCAAGGTTGGCCAAAGAATCCCGGTAGGCCCAGACATTATTAGAGGAAATGAGGCGTACGTTGACGCCACTGAGGATTTCCCTGGTCAAAAAATTTAGTTCACCGAAATAGACATTTGAGTTGAGGTACAAAGACTGTCTTTGACTCACGGGATTGAGCACATAGCTACCAAAGTCGCGACTGTTTTGCAGCTTGGCATCCTTAAAGCTAGCGCTAATGCTATCCACGGTAGAAGCGATGTTGATCACTCCTTCCAACTCAAAACTTTGAATGATTCTTCCCGGACCATTGCAGCGCTCAAAGATGACCCCAACTCCCGTATTGGCGTTGAAATCCGTTCCCTGCGAAATGGATTTTTGAATGTCTCCACTTCCCACAAAATCAATGTAAATGTGATCCTCTACTTTACTGGTACCCAACTGACCGAAGCCTAGTGTACCAATCAGGGAGAAGAAAAACAGGCATAGCATATGACGAAAATTCATTTGATACTTTTTTTAGGTGAATAATTGTTAGGAACTGCACAAAAGCCTCCCAGTCCTGGAGCCCAAGCAAAGGCTCCAGGAAAAAAGAAATGCGTAAAATGGGAGAGATGGTCCGCTAGACCAAGGGTAGATTAAAGGTGATGGGCTTTTCTAATGGTAATCATATCGTTACCGCTGAGGGTATCCGTTTGGATGCTAATTCCCGATTTTTCGAAGCCAATCGTCATGTCTGGTAGGGTGGTGGAATAGCCATCACGAATATCTTGGATGCCAATAAAATTGAGCGTTGGTTGTTGAATACCGGGATGATTAAAGGCCGTAAAGTCTAGCGTTGCTTGCGAGTTTCTGGTTCTGACTTCCGTAAAACCTTTTGTTCCTCCATCTACCGGGCCCAAGTCAATAGTAAAATTCCATTCGCTTCCCGCTTTTATCGCTTGCAGCGCAATTCCCAAACCTTCCGTACTAATCGAATCGGTTTGCGTAGTTCCCTTGTGGGTAATGTAGAGCATTTTATCAGCCCTTTTGTAATCGAGATTGGTAACATTTGTGAATTGAGTCATTTCAAATAATTTTTAAAAAAGAAATAATTAAATGAGTTGAGTTGGTGGGCTAAAATTTACTTCTCGACAATACTTTGGAAAAGCAGCGCACTGCCCCCCTCAATTCCGCGAAGGGAATATAGTTGGTCAATCTTTCTACTTTAAAGCCAAGAGATTCCCAGAGTGCCTGGCTTTCATCATCGTACTTTTTCAAGTAGGACCAGTCGCCGCACTCTTGCACATCCGCAATATTGCCCGTGGGTGAACTACCATTGGTTCGCTTGAGGTACTCATTGGAAAAATCGCTTCCATAAGCTGGCATCCAAACAAAGCGCTCCTGAGGTTCAGAGGTATACTGGACCAAAGCATTGTTATAAGAAGCAAAGAACCACTTTCGTCTGTACTTTCTCGGAACGATATTGCCCTGTTGATCAATCACACGTCGATCGATGTAAGTCAGTGGCAGAGGAATGCGATAAACGGAAAAACCCAGACCAACCAACTCCTCGGCAATTTGGTCAAGAGCTTGCTTGGTAAAATTGAATGCCGGCAGATATTGGTCGCCAGGATGAATTGGATCACCAACTACCAAGCGATAATTATTGCTGATTTCATCTCTACCCGCTGCCGAGATAAACAAGTCAATATGATAAATGGCCTGCCCCGAAAAAAGACCGTTCAATGGCCCCAACCAAGTAAATTCTTCATTGTTGATTCTCAAAAAATCTTTATCCAATGTGGTTGCCTCAAGTAAAGTATCGATGGAACCAATCAAATGAATTTTCTCTTCTGCCAGCCCTACTATTTTGGAAAAATCCGTTTTAAACTTTTCCTCGTACCCTTTGAAGAGTTTGCTGAGTTGTTTCTGTCTTTTATCATTGACCTCTTCGGAGCTGTTCGGCTTTCTAATCCACTTAATTTGTTGTAAATGGCTCTTCAAATAAGTTTCAATCAAAGTATCGTAACCAACTAATGCCGCATCTCCAACAAACAATACATTTCCACCTTTAAATACTAAGTCGGTATTGAGTTCCCTGGTTATTTCCATCTGATGAATTTTACTCAAACTGGCGGTCCAATCACTGGTGGGCTGAGAGATGGCCTCACTAGCGCCCGCCAAAGCTAGAGGAGGACTATAATTGAAAAGTTTTAAGCGACTTTCCAGGAGATGGATCTCTTTTTCAGAACCAATTTTGGGGTCTGACATTTTATCAAAAACCCTCGCCATCTTCAGGATTAAATCAGTATAAATTTTATTGTAGCTATTTCTAGTATGCCAGTTGTTTTTACTGTAATAGCTAAAACTGATGTGCTCAATTCTTCCCAAAGAATCGTCTACGGGTTGGATCACTGAGGCTCCTGTGGTGGGGTCTTTCACTCTTTGGAGGGAAAGAAAATCATCTTGTATCCAAAAATTCAAATTTTCGTTATCCGCGTTAATTTCTTCAAAAACTGCAATCGTGCTGTTCAACTGAGGCAGGACATTCGAATTGAAGCTAGCCAGGGTATTGATTGCATTGTTGACCAAATTGATCTCCCGAGTTTCTCGCGCGTGATGCGCCAAAACACTGATGCCAATTTTACTTTGTTTTAGATAACTCAATGCTTCCTTTTTCAGTTTTTTTATTTTTTGGATGATGTCTTCACATTTCTTACTACCGAACAATTCGAGTAAGGTCAGACTATCACAGTTGACGATGTCCTGAAAAGTATTGATTTGTTTTTCGTTGAGCTCTTTTTCCGTTATGGGGCCGATGCCATGTAATCTTTGGAGATCCGTTTTTTTGATGACTTCTGTTTCGGTAGTTGTTTGGGCAGTCGTTTCGGTAGCAGTCGTTTCGGTAGCAGTCGTTTCGGTAGCGTTCC
This sequence comes from Bacteroidota bacterium, assembly GCA_039199865.1. Lineage (GTDB taxonomy): Bacteria > Bacteroidota > Bacteroidia > Chitinophagales > Saprospiraceae > JALZUU01. The sequence continues at coordinate 1,325 of JBCCSR010000006.1, read as the reverse complement.
TTTCTTGAACCGATTCAAGCGCGATTGCAGGAACGGTGGCAGTAGCGTTTTGATCACCATTGCTTGGGAGAACAGTTTTAGTGACTTCAGTCATACTCAGACGTTCTGGAAGTGCCTTTATCATAAGCATAAGTTTGATTGGGTGAATAAATAGTTGGTTAATTTTGTAAGTGTTTTACCTTAGTGCTTTTAAAAGTTCCTTTTCCTCTGCCAAATTGATCATGTAGGAAATGTTATTTTTTTTGCTTTTGTAATGGAGGCCGATTACCTTCCCCGACTCTGGATGAAAGATCGGTGATCCCTCACTTCCTTGAGTGGCACTACAATCGTGTTTCCACTTTTTCCCCTTTCGGTACAAATGCCCCAACGAAACGCTTTTGTTTCCCAACTGTCGAGGTGGACCGAAAATGCCATACTGCTCCAGTAAGTTATTGCGCTGCTGCTCTATTTTTTGAGGATAACCAATCATCATTAAAAAGGCGGCTTTTAGGGTAATTTTGGCGATGCCCAATGCCCCAGGCAAGCGCCTTCCCGAACTAGAAGATCGATGCATTTTGAAGAGCATCCATCTTTGTGTTTTTCCGCTAATGATTTGTTTGACCTTAAAATGATCCTCTTTTGGAGCCAGTTTTTTGCTGTCAGAAAAATCAACCCAATAAGTCGTTGCTCTCCGCTTTGTACTTTGTTCTGCAATGCCAACTGAAATAAAATACTCCCTACCGATCTGAAAGCCACTGGCGATGGGGACGATCCGTCCTTTTTTATTGGTACCCAGCAATCGACCAACGGAAGGCAAGCATTGCTCTAGGGGTGCCAAAAATGGACTTAGCCTTGTTTTCCAATAAAAGCTACTGGGCATTTTTATCCTCGCATCAGACACTTTCAAAAGGGGATAGGCCAGCGGTAGAATCAGTAAAGAAAAAACCAGCGCATTGAAGTCCAGTTTTTGCTTTTGCGCTACGATGTACTGGCGTTCCCACTTTCCACTTAAAGTACCGAGCAGGTCCTCATGAAGCTGCCTTACTTTTTTTTCCGACCATTGATCATTCAGTTGGTGCTTGTGTATCAATTCATTGAGAATTAATTTTTCTTTGGTACTGAACGCGGCTCTTTTCATATGGATGAATGCTTTCAAAGTGCTTCTTTCATGGATTTCCTATCGAATTCCACTGCCTCAAAGTTGACCAAGCCGTTCAGCTTTAACAAAACATAAACCATAAAAATTTAGGTTTCGAAAACATCATCATTTGTATTAAAATACTTATATTCCGTTATTACACAGAGGAAATGGTTGCAAAAATTTAGGTTTCGAAATGAAAAAAATT